>JAFXOO010000398.1 GCA_017528675.1 Oscillospiraceae bacterium
AAACCCAGGCTCCCGCAGAGGAAGCCGGAAAGGAGACATCCGATGGCACATCTGAGTGAAAAAAAGCTTGACAGCAAGCTGATTTTTGACGGACGCATCCTCCGGGTAGAGCTCGACACCGTCGAGCTGGAGGACGGTACCCACGCAACACGGGAGCTGGTACGCCACCCCGGCGGCGTGTGTGTCCTGGCAGTCACCGAGCAGGAGGAAATCCTGCTCGTCCGCCAGCTTCGCTATCCCTACCAGGAGGTAACCGCCGAGATTCCCGCCGGCAAGCTCGAATACGGTGAGGATCCCGAGGCCTGCGGTCGCCGGGAACTGCTCGAAGAATGCGGTTGTACCCCCGACAGCTTCACCTATCTCGGCAAGGTGTATCCCACACCGGCCTACACTTCCGAGGTGATCCGCATGTACCTTGCAAAGGGGCTGCACTTTTCCAGCCAGTCGCTGGACGCAGGGGAGTTTCTCGATGTCGAGCGTGTACCGTTCGAGGAAGCCCTGCGGCGGGTAATGCATGACGAAATCCCGGATTCCAAGTCCCAGATCGCCATTCTCCGCTATGCAGCCATGCGCAGTAAACAGGTCTGAAAGGCAAAAAAAAGAGGAACGGTTTCCCGTTCCCTGCAAAACAATACATCAGGCATCCTGCGCCGGTGCAGCCGCAGCCTCCTGCGCCTCCACCTCCATGAGTGCCAGGTGCTTCTGATAAGCATCAAGGATACTATCCTCGATCAGCTTCCGGGCCTCCGGAAGGATCGGATGAACGATATCACGGAATGCGCCGTTCTCGTCCTTGCGGCTCGGCATGGCAATAAAAAGCCGCTCATCTCCCTGCACGATCTTGATATCATGCAGAGCGAGCATGTGGTCAATGGTGATGGAAACGACCGCCCGAAGCCGTCCCTCGGTGATGATTTTCCGGATTTTGATGTCTGTAATTTCCATTGTTTCTTTAACCTCCTTGTGCTTTTCGGGAATACCGTCCATAAAGCAGTATATCTTTAGTATAAACTAAAGACATGTAGATTACAAGAAGAAATTAGGTGTATTTTATGAACAAAACTATTCTTGAAGGAAAGAGACACATCCATTTTATCGGCATTGGCGGCTCCGGAATGTACCCGCTTGCGCAGATTCTGCATGCCAAGGGCTACCATCTGACCGGCTCCGACAACAACGAAACCGAGACCCTGCAAGCCATCCGCAATATGGGCATCGAGGTCAAGCCTCTCGGCCAGCGTGCAGAAAATATCGAGGGAGCCGACCTCATTGTACACACCTCAGCGATCATGGCTGACAACCCCGAGCTCATGGCTGCCAGGGCATCCGGTGTTCCGGTGCTTGAACGTGCCGAGCTCATGGGCATCGTATCAACCTGGTACAGCAACGCTGTCTGCGTAACCGGTACGCACGGCAAGACCACCACGACCTCCATGATTGTACAGGAGCTCTGTGAAGCGGGCATCGACATTTCGGCGCTGGTCGGCGGCAAGCTCCCGATCATCCACGGCAGCGGGTGTGTGGGGAAGAGCGATATTTTCGTCTGTGAATCCTGCGAATTCCAGGATCATTTCCTCCAGCTTTCGCCGGATACGGCAGTGATTCTGAACATCGACGCCGACCATCTTGATTACTTCGGCACCCTTGAAAACATCATCAGGTCGTTCCACAAGTTCTGCACCATGGCATCGGAAGCCGTCATCTACAACGGCGACGACCCGAACACCCTGAAGGCCATCGAAGGCATCGAGGGCAAGGAGCTGATCTCCTTCGGCTGCGGCGAGGGCAACACCTACCGTGCCGTTGACATTGAGCATCTGCCCGGCTCCCGCACAGCATTCACCGTACAAAAAAACGGGCAAACATTGGGGAAGATCACCTTGCAGGTACCCGGCGAGCACAATGTCCTCAACGCTCTTGCAGCCGTTGCATCCGGTGAACGCTGCGGCCTGACCTTCGACCAGATTTCCAGCGGTCTTGGCTCGTTCCGGGGCGCAGGCCGCCGCTTTGAGATCAAGGCGGAGATCAACGGCATCACGCTTGCGGATGACTACGCACATCATCCGACCGAGCTGACCGCCACGCTGAAGGCAGCAAAGGCAATGGATTATAAGCGTGTTATCGCCGTATTCCAGCCATTTACCTTTTCCCGCACGGTGCAGCACCTTGAGGAATTCCGTGATGCACTTGAGATTGCCGATATTGCCGTCCTGACGGACATCATGGGCTCCCGTGAAAAGAACACCTACGGCATCTATACCCGCAATCTTGCGGAAATCATGCACAACGCCGTCTACTTCCCGGAGGATGAGACCGCCGAGTACACCGATGAGCGCAAGTACCGGAATT
>JAFXOO010000399.1 GCA_017528675.1 Oscillospiraceae bacterium
ACGGCCAAGACCGTCTGGGGCACGGTGTTCCTGCTGCTCTATCTGCTCGGATCGCTGGTCTACTTCCTTGCGACTTCCCTGTTTGCACCGGCGACCGTGACCACCACAGTACAGGAGGGTGTCTCCCCGTCCGGAGCCTACCGCTACGCCGTGACAGAAACAGTGGACAGCTCCAACGGCTGCACAAAAGTCGTCGTGGAGTCGAGCGAACTGGACAAGGAATATGACATGGTACGCTTCGAGGTCAAGGGGCTTTCCCGCAACGTCAAGATTGAGCGCCCGCTGAACAAGGATGTGACCATCGAGTGGACCACCGAGAGCCGTCAGGATATCACCGCTCAGATTCTTGGCATTTCCAAGGATGTTGAGATTACCCTGATCGACTCCCAGATGGACATGCTGGGGCTGAAGGCGTACAAGGTCACCTACAGCGACGGCCGCAGCGAAACACTGATGCAGGCGGATTATCACGCCATCGTCATCCCGCTGAACGCCGAGGAAAAGGAGCTGCTCAATACCGACAAGGACGAGCTCAAGCTCGACAAAATGAGCACCCGTGCCAGAAAGAAGCTGGGCATTGAAGTCGAGAGCCTGCGTAAGATGAAGCTTGCCGACCTCACCGATGAGGATCTTGCAAAGCTCGGCATCCCGGAAAAGGGGGATGTCATGTACTACAACGGCAAGTGTGTTTTCCGCTATTATGTATCCATCCTGGAGAAGTATTTCGACATCTCCAACCAGGATCTTGGTCTGCTGTAATTCAGAGAAACAGAAAGGGTATCAACCGGTTCGCCGGTACTATAGAAAGAGGAGGTTCGATATGAGCGAATATTTCAAGAACATCGGCAAAATCCCCTATGAAGGAAAGGGTTCCGACAACCCGCTCGCATTCAAGTACTACAACCCGGATGAGATTGTAGCCGGCAAGCCCATGAAGGAACAGCTCCGGTTTGCACTGTCCTGGTGGCACACGATGGGCGGTGACGGAACGGATATGTTCGGCGTCGGCACGGCGGACAAGACCTGGGGGCAGAGTGACCCCGCTGCACGTTCCATCGCAAAGGTGGATGCAGCTTTCGAGATTATGAGCAAGCTCTCCATCGAGTATTTCTGCTTCCATGACAGAGACCTCTCGCCTGAGTACGGTTCTCTTGCAGAAACGAATGCGGCGCTGGACAAGGTGGTGGATTACATCGCCGGCCGTATGAATGAGGATGCTTCCAAGAAGCTTCTCTGGGGTACGGCAAAGTGCTTTGACCATCCGAGATACATGCACGGCGCAGGCACCTCTCCGAGTGCCGATGTATTTGCCTATGCAGCAGCCCAGATCAAGAAGGCAATTGAAGCAACCGTAAAGCTGGGCGGTAAGGGCTATGTGTTCTGGGGCGGCCGTGAGGGCTATGAGACACTGCTCAACACCAATATGGGGCTGGAGCTTGACAACATGGCAAGGCTGATGACGCTTGCCAAGGACTATGGCCGCAGCATCGGATTTACCGGTGATTTCTATGTAGAGCCGAAGCCCAAGGAGCCGACCAAGCATCAGTACGATTTCGATGCCGCAACGGTCATCGGCTTCCTGAACAAATACGGCTTGCAGGATGATTTCAAGCTGAATATCGAAGCAAACCACGCAACACTGGCCATGCACACCTTCCAGCATGAGCTGCGGGTGGCAAGGGTCAACGGCATGTTCGGTTCCATCGACGCCAACCAGGGCGATACGCTCCTCGGCTGGGATACCGATCAGTTCCCGACCAATGTCTATGAGGCAGCGCTTTGCATGTACGAAGTGCTCAAGGCCGGCGGCTTCACCAACGGCGGTCTGAACTTCGACTCCAAGGCACGCAGAGGCTCCTTCAAGCCGGAGGATATTTTCTATTCCTACATCGCCGGCATGGATACCTTTGCGCTTGGTCTGCGCATTGCCGACAAGCTCATCACAGACGGCCGTCTCGATCAGTTTGTCGCTGACCGCTATGCGTCCTGGAATGAGGGTATCGGTGCGGATATCATCAGCGGCAAGGCCACGCTTGCGGATCTCGAAGCCTATGCGCTTGCCAAGGGTGAAGTGACCGATTCTCTTTCGAGCGGCAGCCAGGAGAAGCTCGAAAGCATCCTGAACAACATCATGTTCAATCTGTAAAAGCCATTCCTGAACGTGCGAAGCAAGGACATATGCTTTTGGTTCAGCTTTTTTCAAAAAGCTCTGGTCGCTCGCCGCAGCGAGCGAAATTCCAAGACAGTCCGGTGGAGTGATCCGGAAAGAGGGGACGCCCTGCAAGAGAGGGCGTCCCCTTTTCGGCTTTATTCAGGCTTTTCCCAGCCGCCTTCAGACGGCTAAAACAAACAGAAGGAGGAGGCGTTCTGCCTCCTCCTTGCTTATTCTGTCAGTACTTCAGCTTCCTCATCCGGGATCTCTTTTCTTTTCTTCCTGTACAGCAGATCTTGCAGCATGCTCTGCCCCTTCTCTGTGGTAAGATCCTCCCGGCGCATTGTGCCAAGATAAATCTGCTCCATCAGCAGGATGTACGCCTCACCGAGTGCCGTCGTCACAAGTCCTGCCGTTGCGCCGGAAATCGTCCCGCCAACCACAATTGTGCCCGGATTCGGCACGAGCTTGAGCAGATTTGTTGCAATGCTGCGGCCGACCAGCGTTGCACCGCCGGTGCCGAGTGCCGAGGATACAAACCCCGTCAGCACGCTTTTATCCACATCCAGTCCGAAAATTGCCGTGATGCTGGCAATCATCGCTACCTGCGTGGGGATGAGCATTGCGGCATCCGCAAACGGAACTGGTGCGAACCCCTCACCGAAAGCGGCCGCAACTGCGGCGGCCACGGCTGCGTGGGCTCGTTTTTTTTTGGACTTCAGCGATACCTTCTGGACATTCTGGAGCGTATCCTGAAGCTCATCGGGCAACACCTGCCCCATGACCTCAATCAGCGTATCAAGCCCATAGGCCTTGGCGACATACTCCTCATCAAAGTCAATGTCCTGTGCCAGTACCGGACAAACCTTGCAGATTTCAAGGTTCTCGTTCTCGATGAGCTGCTTCATCTCCTGCGCCTTCTTCTTCGGAAAG
>JAFXOO010000400.1 GCA_017528675.1 Oscillospiraceae bacterium
GCCAGAGCAGCTTTCTGACTTCGGTCAGGGTGCCGGAAGGTGTGAAATACATCGGGGACAAGGCGTTTTTCCGTTGTGCACAGCTTTCGGAGGTGACTTTGCCGGATTCCATTGTCAGCATCGGTGAGAGTGCCTTCGAGAACTGCACATCTCTGCGGCATATCACCCTTCCCAGGTGTTGCCGCACGCTCTGGCAGGGGGCATTCCGGAACTGCTATTCCCTACAGCATATCGTCCTGCCGGGGGAGCTGCAAAGCATCCGGGAGGGCGCCTTCGAGGGCTGCCAGTCGCTGACGGAGATTACGATTCCGGACAGTGTCCAGGAACTGGAACCGGCGGTATTCCGGAAGTGTGCTCATCTGGAGCAGGTCAGGCTCCCTTCGGGTCTGAAGGAGCTGCGGGAGCAGATGTTCGAGGGCTGCCGCTCCCTGCGGCAGATCAGCATCCCGTATCAGGTCGGGACAATCGGGTCAAAGGCTTTTTCCGGCTGCCGCTCTTTGCGGGAAGCAGAGCTGCCTTCCATGCTCACGGTCATCGGTGCAAGAGCATTCGAGGATTGCAGGATTCTGAGGAGCATACGGTTTCCGGAGCATCTTCGCATGATTGGCGACCATGCGTTTCAGGATTGCGGACTGCTTGGCGAGGTGCAGATGTCTCCCATGCTGCGGCGTATCCGTGCAGAAGCCTTCCGGAATTGCATTTCGCTGCGGGAGATGCTGCTGCCGGATGAAATAGAGGTCATTGAGGATGCAGCATTCCGGGACTGCAAGTCGCTGCGCAGCATCCGCATCCCTCCGGCGCTGGGAATGATCGGTGACGACTGCTTCGGCGGAACGCCCTGGCTGGAGGAGCAGAAGGAGGAAATGGTGATCGTGGGTGACGGCGTGCTTGTGGAATACCGTGGGCAAGCTGCGCATGTGACGCTGCCGGAGAGTGTGCATTATGTACTGGAGCACGCATTCCCGAAGGACTCCGTGCCTCAGCATCTGACGGCGGGGGAATCCGTGCGGCGGATGGGATGGGAGTTCATTCCGGGGCTGACGCTAACACTCTGCCGGAACGCTTGCAGCGTGACAGTGCGGATGGATGAGACACATTCCATTCCGGGCAGAGATGAGCAGCGGGTGCTGGAATTCTGGGAGACAAAGCGGGCTGTGCGGCGGCATATGATCTTTTTCGATCTCAAGGACCCGATGTACAAACTGCCGCTGGCGGTGCTGATGTATCTGTCCGAACCGGAGGATGAATTCTTTGCAGCCTATATGCAGCGCAATGCCAAGGATGCGATAAAGTACCTCATCACACAGAATGATACAGAGAATCTTGAAAAGCTGCTTCAGAGGGGCTTTGTGCGGGAGGAGCATCTTGACGAGCTGGTGGAGTATGCCATCCGCTACGGCCAGCAGAGCGGGAGTCTGGAGCCGCAGCTCCTTCTGATGGGGCATAAGAGCCGCACCGGTCATTACCAGAGCCTTGATGCCATCTTCCACAGCGAGTTTGATCTGTAGCCTGACCTGTCAGAGTAAAAAACCGCACAGGGAAAGCCCTTTTCCTGGTGCACCTGTGAGCCCCCACCCCTGACCAATGCTAACAACTTAGCAAAAGCTGCGGGTGCAGGGCGGTCACCGCCCTGCCGGGGGTGGTTTAGGAGGGGCGAGCAGCCCCTCCTGAGTCGGCGTAAGCCGACAAAAAAGCTTAAGTTGTTGGCATTGGTTCAGGAGGGGCGATAAGCAGGCAGCCTAAATCTTTGATTTGGTGCTGATCGCTTATGCAAAGCTCAGCCCCTCCTGAGTCGGCACAAGCCGACAAAAAAGCCTAAGTTGTTGGCACCCCGTTGGGGGAGGGCTGTATTGCGGGGGCTTCGCCCCCCTGCGCCCCGAACTCTGCCAAACCACCTTTGTGACAGCCGAAAACCGCACAGGGAAAGCCCAGTGCGGTTGGTTTTATACATAGGAAACCCCGGCCTTTTCGAGACGCCGGTGCGCTTTGGCGACTTTGGCTTCGGGGAAAACTGTAGCCGTTCCCCGGCGCAGAATCTTCACAGGGATGCCTCGCTTTGCACACCCCAGAGCGGTGGAAGTCACACAGCCGCATTCATCCAGTCCGCAGAGATGCAGCTCGTCATAGCCTTTGCTGCGTACCAGTTCAAGCAGATGCCGGTTGGTGAGCGCATCTCCGAACAGTTTCGTGAAGATGTACTTCGACACAACATCCAGCCCGCTGTATAACTCAGCACCCTCTGTCCCGTCAATGGAATAGCCGAACAAAAGCCGGTTGGTCGGGAAATTCTGGATGATGTGCCGGATGTAGATGACATCCATGCCGCCGGCATCATATTCATGAACAAGTGCATTGACAGCATCCGTCAACTGCTGTGTGCGGTAGGAGAATTGTTCCTTTCGTTTTTCATACAGATAGTCATTCTGCATATCAATCACAAGCAAAGCCGCTGGCATGGTCAGACCTCCTTCGATGCATCCAATACTGATTTCTCGTCAATCTATGAATGTTATCAACAGATTGAATGAAAACTGGTATAAGAAAGCACTGCCGTTATTCTGATGCAGCACTTTCCTGATTTCATTATACCAAAACCCGCCGGCATTGTCAAGCCGCTTTACTGCGGAATTCTGCCGGAAGCCCATCAGCTATCCCGTCGCTTTGCTGTGAAAAAACAGAAGGGCAGAGCGATACTTGTACAATATGATGAAATCTCCGGTGACGCATCGGATAGACCGCCCATTCTGCGGGATTGCCTTGACAAATCGGGCTGATTGGGGTATAATGATATGATAGAAGAAAGACCAGGAGGTAGGAATATGAAATCCGGACATAAGACTGGTGCGCTTGCAGCACTGCTCTGTACGGCATTGCTGCTCTGTGCAGGATGCAGCGAACCGGCAGACGAGCCCTTCAGTGAAAGCATCTATGAGGGGGAGACCACGGAGTATGTCATGATGACGCTCTCGAACGATGAGGTGTCCAACGTGGTGGATGCAGTGCCGGAGCTGCCGCAGAATACAGAAGAAGACCCGACAGAGCAGCCCTCTGAGGGAGTACAGCCCTCCGGATCGGTCAGCGCATTTGGCAGGGGTGTATATCTTGGCCGTGCAACGGACTGGACAGAGCGCTTCTTCTATTTTACCGACGGCGGGAACGGCAATTGCGTTGCGCAGGAAACCGGTGCCGGCAGCCCTTTCACCGTTACAATGGACGGCCAGGAAAAGGCTGTGTTCCACATCGGTGATACCACGGAATCTGCTGAGCTGTTCTGGACAGACGAGACTACTGTACTGCTGCTCTGGGAAAGCGGTGTGAGCGAGACACTCACGAAGGTTTCGGAGGATCCGGCAGGGTTCCGATTCTACAGCAGTGAGGCGCTGAGCAACAAGGCGCTTGAAGTGTATGAGCAGAAGAACGGCACCCGTCCCGCAATGGCGGATGTCACACTCAGTGCGGATGACAATGTTTCTGTACGGCTCTATGATGAGGTGGATGGTCATAAGGCCATCTGTGACTGGTATACCGTGAACCGCTATACCGGCATCGGCATAACGATGCTTGGCGATCCGGTCGATCTCAGCGACGGCAGCACGCCGCCTGCACAGACGGCAACGGCAGCAACGCAGCCGACCAGCACGCAGCCCGCAACAGAAACAACGGAGACACAGCCTTCCACTTAAGGCAACACCGCACAAAGCCCGCCTGGCGGCTTGGCGGCACATCTGCTTGCATCTTTTCCGTCATCTTGCACAGAAATTCCTTGCTGGGCGCCAGCCCAGCGGCGTCATTTCTATACAATCTGACGAAAAATCTGGC
>JAFXOO010000401.1 GCA_017528675.1 Oscillospiraceae bacterium
ACACCGTCCGTGCCTCAAAGGCATTGATGATCGGCATGCCATAGAGCGGCGAAGTCTCGTCATCAAGTGCCGAGGGGTTCACGACATCGTTTGCACCGATGACAATGGCAACGTCCGTGTTGGCCATCTGCGGATTCATCTCGTCCGCCGTTTTGAGCTGCTCATAGGGCACATTCGCCTCCGCCAGCAGCACATTCATGTGACCGGGCATACGGCCTGCCACCGGATGAATCGCAAAGCTGACTTCTGCGCCGTTCTCCTCCAGCTTGTCACAGAGCTCCTTGACAGCGTGCTGCGCCTGCGCAACCGCCATACCATAGCCCGGAATGAACACAACCGAGCTTGCCGCTTCAAGAATGAGATAGGCATCCTCGACCGACATCGCCTTCGGCTCCTTGCCGGAGCCTGCGCCCGCCTTTGATTTCGTTGCGCCGGGAGAGCTGAACAGCAGCGACACAAGCGTGCGGTTCATCGCCTTGCACATGATAAGCGTCAGAATCAGGCCGGATGTGCCGACAAGGCACCCGGAAACCACCAGCACGGAATTGCTCAGCGCAAGTCCTGCAAACGCCGCCGCAAGACCGGAAAACGCATTCAGCAGCGAGATAATAACCGGCATGTCGCCGCCGCCGATGGCAACCACCATCGTAAAGCCCAGAATCAGGTAAGCCGCCGTTGTCACGACAATGCCGATGAGCCCAAGCTGTGTGTCGCCATTTGCAATGCTCACTGCATAGAGCACCACGCCCACAAGACCGCTGATCGCCAGAATCGCATTGACTGCATTTTTCGCAGGAATTGTAATATTTTTCCTGAACAGCTTGCCGGAGAGCTTGCCCCAGGCTACCACCGAACCTGTGAATGCCACAGCACCAATGGCGATGGTCAGCCCCAGCGTCACAGCCGAGAACACATTCACATTCGGGTCAGTAAGGTACTGTGTCAGCGCCACGAGCAGCGAGCTCAGACCGCCAAAGCCGTTAAAGAGCGCCACAAGCTGCGGCATTCCCGTCATTTCGACTTTTTTTGCCCACACAGCGCCGATCACGCCGCCGACCAGAATCGCTGCCGCCGTCCAGAGATAGGCGTTCTGCAAGGGCGGTGCAAGAAGCGTGGAAGTCACTTCCTTTTCGAGCAGTACCGTCACCACGGCGATCAGCATGCCGACCGAGGAGAGCAGATTGCCCTTTCTGGCCGTATCCGCCTTGCCGAGGAGCTTGATGCCCCGGATGAACAGAACCGCCGAAACCATGTAAAGTACAGTTGTGAGGACGGCACGGAGATTGTCAAGACTCACTTTTTGTCATCCCCCTTTTTCTTGAACATGCCGAGCATTCTGTCGGTCACAAGATAGCCGCCGATCACGTTGATGGTCGCCAGCACAATGGCCACAAAGCCCATGATATTGCTCAGCATTCCCTCAGTATGCAGCGCCACAGCCGTGGCGGCAATGGCACCCACAATGGTGATGCCGGAGATGGCATTCGTGCCGGACATCAGGGGTGTATGAAGCTGGCTCGGAACCTTGGAAATGAGCTCAACGCCCAGAAATCCGGCGATGACGAATACAAATACCAGCAGCAGAATCTCACCGATAGCCATAGTTAGTCCTCCTTGAATCGCTCGTGGATGATTTTGCCGCCCTGTGTCAGCAGACAGCCACGCATGATCTCATCGTCCAGATTGACCTTGAACTCCTTCGCTTCCCTGTCATAGAAATGCGTCAGAAACGCCGTAAAATTGCCAGAAAGCATCTTGGATGCATCATAGGGCACCTGCCGTTCGAGCATGTCGCCGCTCATAATGATGACACCGTTCTCCGTCACAACCTCCTGATCGAGCACGGAACCCTCGACATTGCCGCCGGTGGAAACCGCCATATCCACGACAATCGAGCCGGGCATCATCCGGTCAAGCACATCCTTCCGGATAAGGCGGGGTGCCCTGCGGCCAAAGACCTTTGCTGTGGTGATAACGATATTGGAACGCTCGCAGACCTTCGCCTGTGCCTCCTGCTGCATCCGGATCTGCTCCGGCGTCAGCTCCTTGGCATAGCCCTGGTCGGTCTGCCCCATCTCACCGAGGTCAATTTTCACGAACGAAGCCCCCAGCGACTTGACCTGTTCCTCCACGACCGGACGGGTATCGAATGCGTCAACCCTGGCACCCAGACGCTTTGCCGTTGCGATTGCCTGCAAGCCGGCAACGCCGACACCGATGATGAACACCCTCGCCGGGTTGATCGTACCGGACGGTGTGACCATCATGGGCAGAATTTTCGGGAGTCTTGCCGCCGCATTCACGACCGCCACATAGCCCGCCAGCGATGTCTGGGAGGACTGCACATCCATTTTCTGCGCAAGCGTCGTTCTCGGAATCATTTCAAGGGATACCGCCTGAACACCCCTTCCGGCGAAATCATGCAGCAGCTCCTTTTCGTTGAACGGGTCAAGATAGCTCAGGTGGAGCGTGCCCTCTCTCAGCCCGTCAGCACTTGCGGGCTTCAGGATCCGCAGGACAATCTCGGAATCATAACCGTCCTGCTCCTTTTCGATGATCTGTGCCCCAGCCTTTTCATAGGCAGCATCGGGGAAGCCGGACTTCACGCCGGCACCGCTTACCACTTTGAAGGAAAAGCCCATGCCGGCGAGCTTTTTGATATCGTCGGGGATGAGTGCCACTCGTGTTTCACGAGGGTCTGTTTCCCGGCAGACGAGAATACTTTTCATGTGCAAACCTCCTGTTGGGGTAAAAAATAGCCGTAAACCGGCCGTTTGACACTTGTGTAACAATTACTATTCTATCATATTTCCGGAGAATTGTCAAGAAATACAGCGGTTTCTGCACTGTAGAATCCTGCATCCCTGCGGGGGGTTCTTCTGTAGGATATGCACAGTGCAGCGTTTCTGTCCGTTCAGATTTGAGGAATGCTTTCGGATAGTTTCTAATAGTTTGATACTTGCATTATCATCTGCCATATGCTATAATAAATATAAGTGTCTGCCAATGAGCAGCCCCTGCCGCTCATCGCAGCCAAAGAACGAAAAACAAGGGATGCAACATCCCGGAAGGAGCAGTCATGGAAAACAATCGCAACTCATTCTCCAGTTCGCTGGGCTTTGTACTTGCCGCAGCGGGCAGTGCCGTGGGACTCGGCAACATCTGGCGCTTTCCGTATCTTGCCGCAAAGGACGGCGGCGGCCTGTTTCTGGTCATCTACATCATTCTGGTGCTGACCTTCGGCTTCACGATGATCGTCAGCGAGACCGCCATCGGCCGCAAGACCAGACAGAGTGCCCTCACCGCCTATGGCGTACTGCACAAGCCCTCGAAATGGATCGGCGTATTTGCCTGTATTGTACCGTTCATGATCTTCCCTTATTACTGCCTGATCGGCGGATGGGTGCTGAAATACGCCGTGGCCTTCCTCACCGGCCAGGGAATTGCAGCGGCAGGAGACGGTTATTTCACAGGCTTCATCACCGGCGTATGGCCGCCGATCATCTTTGACATCATCTTCCTCGGTGCCACGGCATTCATCATCTACCTCGGCGTCAACAAGGGCATCGAAAACCTCTCCAAGATTCTCATGCCGGTACTGCTGGTCATGGTCATCGGTATCGCCATTTTCTCCCTGACCATCAAGGGCGGTGCAGAAGGCCGCACAGGTCTGGACGGTCTGAAGGTCTACCTCATCCCGAACCTGCATGACCTGAGCTTCAAGTCGGTCTTTGTCACGGTCATGGATGCAATGGGCCAGCTTTTCTACAGCATCAGTGTAGCAATGGGCATCATGGTCACCTACGGCTCCTATTTCAAGGATGAAAGCAACCTGATGCAGTCCGTCAACCAGATTGAGCTGTTCGACACGCTCGTGGCATTCCTGGCAGGTGTCATGATTATCCCGGCTGTGTTCGTATTCCTCGGTGAGGAGGGCATGTCCGCAGGCCCCGGCCTGATGTTTGTTGCGCTCCCGAAGGTATTCCAGGCAATGGGGCCGGTCGGCAATATCATCGGTGCAGTATTCTTCATCATGGTGCTGCTTGCAGCGCTCACCAGCTCCATGTCCATCCTCGAAACGGTCGTTGCGAGCCTCATGGATGCCTTCGGCTGGAGCCGCAGACTCGCCGTCATCGTGGAAAGCAGCATCGGCCTTCTCCTGAGCATCGTGATCTGCCTCGGCTATAACGTATTCTATTTCGAGGCGCATCTCCCGAACCAGGCACCCGACCAGACCGCACAGCTCCTTGACATCTTCGACTATGTCAGCAACAACATTCTCATGCCCATTGTGGCAATCGGCACCTGCATTCTGGTCGGCTGGCTCATCAAGCCCAAGACCATCATTGATGAAGCGACCAAGAACGGCGAGAAGTTCGGCAGAAAGGGTCTGTATATCGTCATGGTCAAATTCGTGGCACCCGTACTGCTGCTGCTTCTGCTGCTCGGCGCATTCGGCGTGTTCAACAAGGTGATGGGATGACCCGGAGCGCATTTGGAAAGGGTCTGGTGCACGGCATCCCGATCGGACTGGGCTATCTGTCGGTTTCCTTCGGCTTCGGCATCTTAGCGGTCAAGGCAGGGCTCTCCGTCCTGGAGGCATCGCTGGTCTCGCTGACGAACCTCACCTCCGCCGGACAGGCAGCAGGCGTGGACGTCATCGCAGCCGGCGGTTCACTGCTTGAAATGGCGCTCGTGCAGTTCACCATCAACATCCGCTATGCGCTCATGGCGCTCTCCCTGTCCCAGAAGCTCGACAGCAGCTTTACATTCCCGCACCGGCTGCTTGCTGCCTACGGCATCACGGACGAGATATTCGGAGTCTGTGCTTCGCAGGAGGAGCCGCTGCGCCCGTCGTACATGTATGGCATCATCAGTATTTCCACCGCCGGCTGGGTCACGGGAACATTCCTCGGGGCCGCAGCCGGTGAGCTGCTCCCGCCGGCTGTTTCGTCGGCGCTTGGCATCGTGCTTTACGGCATGTTCCTGGCGATCATCGTGCCGCCCGCCCGCAGGGAGCGCAGCGTGCTGATTGTTGTCGCCGTGGCAGCGCTGCTGAGCATCGGCTGCCGGTATCTGCTGCCGTGGCTGTCAGGCGGCTTTGCGGTGATTCTGTGTGCCGTAGCAGCATCCGTCCTCGGAGCGCTGCTCTTTCCGAGAGAGGAGGATGCTGCATGAGCATTGCAGTCTACATTGCAGTGATGGCAGGCGTGACCTATCTGATCCGGATGATTCCGTTCGCCTTTTTCCGTAAGAAAATCACCTCGACATTTCTGCGCAGCTTCCTGTATTACATCCCCTATGCCGTACTTGCCGCCATGACCATCCCGGCGATTTTCTACAGCACCGGGAATTACATCACAGCCATTGCCGGAACGGTCATGGCGCTGGTCTTAGCGTATTTCAATCTCCCGCTGATCGTCGTGGCACTCGCCGCCTCAGCAACCGCATTCATCACGGGATTATTCCTGTAGAAAGGGCTGCATATGGACAAAAAGAAGAAATTTCCGCTACTCACCGCCGGAATCATCCTGCTGATCGTTTCGGCAGTCGTGTATGTGCCGATGCTGTTCTGGGCGCTATTTCTCTTTCGGGACATGTCCCAGCATGTGGGCATCATCGGCGGCGCAGATGCCCCGACGGCAGAATTCCTGTTCCGCCGGCTGTTCAGTGAGCCGGGCTTCTGGATCACGCTTGCCGGCGGATTTCTCAGCACGACGGGGCTGACCGCAGGCGTTTTGATGACGTTTGCGGGTGTTCTGGAGCGCATCGGCAAACCCAAAGCCCCCTGAATGCAGGCAGAGCCCCCCCCAATAAAAGATTTGCCCCGAAGCGTGTCAGAGCGCTTCGGGGCATTGTATTGGCATAGCTGCTAAGCGAAGGGCGTACTACTTCTGTATCAGCGCCATTTTGATTCCAGTGTTTTTTGAACTGTCATCCTCTACCCGTTCTTCGCCGCAATGTCCAGCATCCGGTCATCGAGATCCATCCAGTCCTTGCTGCGGACATTGTAGATACCCTGCTCGTCCGTCCGGATGGTGAACTGCATGGTCTCCGGCTCCTGATAGCCTGCCTCGTCAATGTGGCTCTCTAAAATCCGGAGCACTCTGGCACCCCAGACGCCCTCAATGACCCTGAGCTTTTCCTCCTGCCCCTCGGCACGGCCGAAGCGTTCCGAGAATTCCGCCTGGTAGAGCCGCTCTACATCGTCAATGCAGATATCCCAGAAATCCGTCGGTTTCACAGTCAGTGTCACCTGATAGGCATCCCCGGTCTCGACCACGGATTCCACAGAATAGGAGAGCTTTCCCTGGAGCTGCTGCGCCAGCCTTTCGTAAGCCAGCCGGTTGTTCTCGCTCAGGCAGTCATATTCCACCGCCATCTGGTTGCAGATCAGGCGTGCAATATAATCTGTCTCCTCCCGGTAGAGTGCCTCTCCATCGGCAGCAGGGAGTCTGGTCAGGGCGCAATATGCAGCAGTATCCCCTTTGTAGGTGCAGTCCAGCACCGCCTGGACATAAGAGGTGTATGCCTGGGAGCTGTTGCCGCATGCACAGAACAGCAGGCACAGCACCGCCAGCAGAAGTCCTGCCGCATTGCAGCGCTTTCTCATGCAGCCGGCTCCTCAGTGGTTTCTTCGGCAGTTTCCTCCTCCGGTCCCTCCCCGGTTTCCTCCTCGGCAGGTGCTTCCTCCGGAGCCGCTTCCGTAGCTTCCTCCGGCGCTTCCTCCGGTACTGCTTCCGTTACGTCTTCCCCGTCACCGGAAGCCGCCCAGCCCTCAGAGATCGTCAGCGGGATGGAGTTGCCGTCTGCATCATAGAAAGTGATATTGTCAATGTAGAAATCAGAGATATTCTGGATGCCCCAGCGCATGATCTGGAGATACGGCTCAGTCATGGTCTCGTCCCACTTTCTGCCGGAAGCAGCAAGCATGAACTTGAAGTTCACATGATACAGATCCGAGCGCTCAAGGTTATACTCCTGAATCCCGGAAGCCGAGAAATCGGTGAAGCCATACCACTTGCCGTCGCAGGTCTCGGTACCACCGCCGCCGCCGATCCAGCCGGGCACCTTCGGGGTTTCGCCCTCATCGTTGACGAATACGGTATCCTTCGCCACGGCACAGACATCAAATTCGATGTGATCGACCAGCGCAAGCTGATCCTTTGCGAGCAGCTTTGTCACATCAAAGCGGATTTTCTGCACAGCCTTGGAGATATTGTCGGCAGTGGTGGTGGTGTCAGTGAACTTGAGCATGCTGTTGCCGTCCACGCTCTCCACCGTCAGTGTGCCGTCCACGGAAGTGTCATCATCCACCACAATCTCAGCAATGTCAGCGCCGACATTGTCGAAGGTTACGGCGTTTGCATCTGCTTCCGGGAAAGGGGCGTTGGTGGGTGCTTCGGTCTCGGCCTCGGTAGGAGCCTCAGTTACTTCTGCGGCAGTCGGGGCGGTTGCTTCGCTGCTTTCGGCATTGCCGCTGCATCCTGTTGCTGCAAGCATGGCACCGAGGAGGAGCAGTGCGGTCAGTCTCTTTTTCATCATGATCCTTCATCCTTTCATTTTTTCTGCTGTATGATTGCAAATGCCCCCTGCAAAAACAGAGGGCATTCGTGTTTACATGAGAGAGGTCTCTGTTTAGTCCTTCTTTCTGGAAACCAGAACCACTGCACCTGCCACAGTCATACCGGCAAGCGCCAGTGCAATACCAGGATCACCGGTGGGTGTGTTGGAAGTGGTAACGGTGCTGCTGGTGCCGCCGG
>JAFXOO010000402.1 GCA_017528675.1 Oscillospiraceae bacterium
CAGCCAGATTTTTCGTCAGATTGTATAGAAATGACGCCGCTGGGCTGGCGCCCAGCAAGGAATTTCTGTGCAAGATGACGGAAAAGATGCAAGCAGATGTGCCGCCAAGCCGCCAGGCGGGCTTTGTGCGGTGTTGCCTTATTGCATCGGCTCCTCCGACAGCTCCTCGCTCTCCAGCACCAGGCTCATCGCCCAGGGCGGGACATCGTAGGAATTGCATTCGTCATCGAGAAAGACGAATGCGGTCTTATATGCCGGCGGTACGCTCGGAAATCTGCCGAAACCGTCTGTGAAATAAATCATGCCCTTTAAATTGCGGAACTCCTTCCGGCGGATCAGCTCATCGACATAGCTGAATACCGGGCGGAAATCCGTTCCGCCAAGTCCCCGCAGCTTCATGCTCTTAAGATACTCGTCAAACTCCTCCTGCGAGGTGATTTTTGCGTCCTCCTGCACCTCGGCATCGCACTGGATGATGTGGATATTGATGCGGGAAAAGAAGCTCTCCTGTGCTTTCAGGATGTTGTAGGTCTTCTGGACGAAGCGCTGCACCGTAGCTCCTGCCACAGAACCGGAGGTGTCGATTGCGATGACAAACTCCCGCACACGCTTCATTTCCTTGTATTCGAGCGGCTCCACCAGCGGCATGTTGCCGTAGAGCGTCATGCCGTAGGAATAGAAATTGTAGTCGAAGGTGTCGTCATCAATGTGCATAACCTCGCCGTACACTGCGAATCTGCGCAAAAAATCGCCGTAGTCATACCGTTCCCGGTGGAGTGCCTTGAGATTCTGGAGCATGTTGCCGGCCTTGTCGCCCCTGCTCTTGGAGAAGGATTCAAGATCGACCTGAATCTGGCGGGAAATGCGGTTCCAGGTGTTCCGTGCCTCCTGCTCGCTCATGGCACCGCCGCCCGATTCCTCGCCGGAGCCGTCACCCCCGGCGCCATTGCCCTGCCCATCCGGATCTTCTGCACTGCCGCCCCTGCCGGAGCGCCCGATGCGGTAGCCCAGCGGCGGCACATACCAGGGCGTGTGGTCGTCCATGTAAAACGCCTTCTGCATTTCGGCACACTGGATATCCGTAATGCCCTGGCTGAGAAAATACCGGTAGATATGCTCGGCATTCATGAGCCTGACCTTGCTGCGCAACGCCAGAAGCACCTGCGACTGGAGTCCCTCGCAGGAGTCCTCCAGGCAGGGAAGCCGGAGATCCCGGATCATCTGCTCCACGGCAATATCACAGGAAAGATCCCAGACATCCCGCCGGATATCCTCCCCGACATAGGGGTGCCGGAACACACAGTGGAGCACCGAATGCAGGTACATCCTAGTGATGCGGCGATTGTTCACCGAAAAGATCCGCAGCACGCTGTAACTGTCAAAAAACAGATGGCGTGTGTCCGTTCCGATGCCGATTACGGGAAACGCCACCGGTACCAGACGGCTCACTGCACTGTCCATAAAGCGCAGATTCAGAAACAGGCTGTTGCGGGCATATTGCAGTACCTGACGGGCAAGCGCATCTGCACGCTCATTCTTTTCCTCCTGCTGGTTGTCCATGTCGTTCCCCCTTCCAGAAAATGGTGAAAGAAGCACTGCCGTCGCCACGCACAGTGCTTCTTATCGGATACGGCTTCCGGCAACACCGCACAAAGCCCGCCTGACGGCTTGGCTGCGCATCTGCACCACCAGTTCTGTGCGGTGCTGCCTTTACTCCTTCCGCAGGTAGCGGGAGGTCTTCTTCTTCTTTTTCTTTTCGTACATCATCTGGTCGGCCGTCGTAATCATGTTGAACAGCGTCACACCCGGCTCGATGGGTGCAATATAAGTGCCGATGCTCGCTGACAGCTCATAGGGCTTGTTGATGATGTGGTTCTGGTCCGCCAGACGCTTGGCGAAGCGGTACTCCAGCGCCACAACCTCGTCCTCATTCGTGCCGATGCCCAGGATGATAAACTCATCGCCGCCGAACCGGGCACAGATCTGGCCGGGCAGGCAGCATTCCTTGATGACGGCAGCAAGGCGTTGCAGGGCGAAATCGCCCTCCTTGTGGCCGTAGCTGTCGTTGATGATCTTCAGGCCGTCCATGTCGATGAAGGATATCAGCAGCGGGTCACGGGTATCCTCGCACTTGCGGTAAATCTGATCTGCCTCACGGATAAAGCCGTTGCGGTTGTAGATGCCGCAGAGCGGATCAATGACATAGAGCCTATCCAGCTCGCTGATGACATTGTTCAGATGAAGCAGCTTGCGGATATTCTCAATGGAGTTGGAAATATTCATCATCATCGAATGGCAGAGCATGCTCTTCATCGGGAAGGTGCTGCCGGTGATGATGTAGTAGCCAAGACAGCGCTCACGGAAATGCAGCGGAAGGAAGAAGCTCACATTGCCGCCGCCTTCAAGCGGGAGCGGGAACATGGAGGAGCTTGTGAATGAATCCACGCTGCCGATGCCGTCCTTTGACCAGATCAGGGGGGCACTCATCGTCTTGGTATAGCCGTAGATCTGGTAATCCTCTGCCGCTCCGCCGTGGAAGGTACTGTTCCACTCGGCGCACAGGCACAGACAGCACTGGTCACAGTCCAGATGATAGAGGAATTTGCTGATGACCGCCTGGTTCTGTTCCGGCGTTTCCGCCTCGGCAAGCTCCGAGGTCATACGGTTGAGAATTGCAATATCCGAACGGCAGTTCTCGATAACGTCAAACACACTCTTCTTGTAGGCGATGAAGTCCTCATCCTCCACCCGCTTACAGCCGCAGCTCTCCGTGAAGACCGGCTCTGCGCTGAGGGAAATGACCTTTTCGGGATTCTCACCGTTTGCCGCTGCAAGCAGTGTCTCGCAGGCCTTATAGCCTGCATCATACAGCGGTCGTGAAACCGTGGTCAGTATCGGGCAGTAGTGGCGTGCACTGTAGGTATCGTCAAAGCCGGTGACGATGATGTCATCCGGGATGGTGTAGCCTGCCTTTTGCAGACGGCGCATGGCAGAGAGCGCCATAGCATCATTGGCGGAGACAATTGCATCCGGAAGCGGCATGCCGGAGTTCAGGAACGACTCCACTGCACGCTCACCGTCAATCGCACGGAACTCTCCGAAATAGACACGCCTTGCATCTGCAATCAGGCGGTGCTCCGCCATCACATGCAGAAACGCCTCGTAACGGGCCTGCGCCTCGGGGTTGGAAAGCGGGCCGGAGATGTAGTTGATCGTCCTGGCGCCGTGTTCCACGATGACATGCTGCACAATCCGGCGCATGGCTTCGATATTGTCGATTTTGATGTTATAGAAGTCCGGGTCGTCCTCACAGTCGAGGAATACGCCGGGGATTCCCGCCGCCTTGACACCGGCGATGATCTTCTTTTTCATTTCAGGATTGCAGATTGTGTTGGTCAGAAGCACTGCGCCGTCAAATTTTTTATAATTGATGAGATTGTAAATGTTGTACTCACCGATGTCATACTTGCCGTTGGAAATGACGCCGCCGAACGATGCAAAGCAGGTCACATTCGCATCCGCCTTCTTTGCACAGTCGATGATGCCGTCAATAACGCTGTTCTGGTATTCTTCATCAATACCAGCCGCAATGACAGCAAAGTGCCTGTATGGATGTTCTGCCATAATCAGCCCTCCTGGTGCTTTTTCGGTTCTGTGCAGTTTCGCACAGCGCCGGGCAAATCGGTTGATTGATTTTATGAAAAATGCTGTTCAGCAGGTGATGTAAAAGGCGGCGCCCGGAGGTGCCGCCAATCTTACCGGTGATCCGGAAATCCGTGCCGGAACCTTATGCAGTCTCGCCCGTTGTTTTCCCGGCGGAGACTTCTATCAGCTTAGCCTGATGCAGTCCGATGCCGATGGCACCGGTGAGCACTGTCGAGGAAATCATTTCCACCACAGCATTCACGCCGGCAAGCGCAGCCATAAATACGACCGCCGTAATCAGTGTCAGTTCGCTGATCTCGAACTTGGTCAGCAGGTTCTGTACATAGTCCGACTTTCCGAAGAAGATAACCAAAGAACCAAGGAACATCGCCGTGTTGAAGAATGCAGCACAGAAGCCCGTGATTGCAAATACCGGATACGGCGGCAGAACCTTCTGGAGTCCCTTGCAGAGCAGCCCGATGAACAGGCCGTCAAGCAGTCTCGGAACGAAGCACAGCACAAAGGTCAGGAACGGATTGACAGCAAACAGCGCAATGAGCATCTTACTCGGCGCCATGCCGATGCCCATTGAACACAGGAAGCTGCCGATACCCCAGACAGCACCGATGATGGTACCGCCCGCAGGCCCGAGCGCAATGGCTGCGACTGCAACAGGAAGCATGGCGAACGTAATCTTCAGTTCACCAATCGCAAGCGAACCAATCGGCGTCATAATCATCAGCAATTCGATCGCCGTCAGTGCCCCAAGCAGTACAATGTTACGGGTAGTCTTTTTCATATTCAATTTTCCTCCTTGCGGGTTCCTCCGGAAGCGTTTCCGGAGTTTCCCAAATGTTACTGTTCCCATGTGGGATACAATACATATATATTATAGCATGCCTGATTCAAAAAGTAAAGGGGTTGGCTATGATTTTTTGAAAAAATTCCCGCTGCGCTCAGTTGCTTTTTCAAGCGCCGTGTGCTATAATGGAGAGGAATACTACCCAAGGGAGGAAATGCCATGCTGACAGGAAAAACCGCTGTGCTCGCCGTCACCGGGAGCATCGCAGCCTACAAGATTGCCAATCTCGCACGAATGCTCATGAAGCTGCACTGCAATGTGCATGTGCTCATGACGGAGCATGCAACCAACTTTATCCACCCGATCACCTTTGAGACACTCACGCAGCACAAGTGCCTGATCGACACATTTGACCGGAATTTTCAGTACAGCGTGGAGCATGTCGCCCTCGCCAAGCAGGCGGATGTCGTGATGATTGCCCCTGCCTCGGCAAATGTCATCGGCAAGATCGCAAACGGCATTGCAGATGACATGCTCACGACCACCGTGATGGCCTGCACCTGCAAGAAGATTGTCTCTCCGGCGATGAACCACAATATGTTTCACAACCCCATTGTACAGGATAATCTCGAAAAGCTGCGGCGGTTCGGTTATGAGATCGTGGCCCCCGACCACGGCATGCTCGCCAACGGCGATATGGGTGACGGCCGCATGCCGGAGGAGAGTGTGCTGCTTGACTACATCCTGCGTGAAATCGCCTGTGAGAAGGATCTTGCCGGGAAGCGTGTGCTTGTCACTGCCGGTGCGACCCGTGAGCCGATTGATCCGGTGCGCTTTATCAGCAACCATTCTTCCGGTAAAATGGGCTTTGCCCTGGCAAGAGCCGCCATGCTCCGGGGGGCTGAAGTGACACTGGTTTCCGGTCATGCAGATGCTGCTCCGCCGCCCTTCGTGAAACTCGTGCAGACCGGCACGGCGCAGGAGATGTTTGAGGCGGTCACGGCTGCGGCGCCGGAGTGCGACATCATCATCAAAGCTGCCGCCGTGGCGGATTACACGCCTGTGACCACCGCCGACAGCAAGATCAAGAAATCCGACGGTGACATGAGCATTCCGCTCCGGCGCACACAGGATATCCTGAAGCACCTCGGTGAACACAAGCGTCCGGGGCAATTTCTCTGCGGCTTCTCGATGGAGACTGACAATGTGCTCGAAAATTCCCGCAGAAAGCTCGCCTCCAAGAACGCTGACATGATCTGCGCCAACAGCCTGCGCACAGCGGGTGCGGGCTTCGGGACGGACACGAACATCATTACCCTCATCACTGCTGAGAGCGATACCGAGCTGCCGCTGATGAGCAAGGATGAAGCAGCACACCGGATTCTGGACGCCATCCTCCGCAGCGGCAAGCTGGCGAAGGAGATCTGACGCATGGGCTTGACATTTGCGCAGCTCCCTGCACACTGGCAGCGTGTTTTTACGCTCGAATGGGAATCGCTCTGCAAGGGGAGCAAGGCGATTGCTGCGGTCATCACAGACGGCGAGGGGCATATTCTCTCCGAGGGGCGCAATCTCTGCGGGGAGACAACTATCCCCAACCCTGCCGCAGCG
>JAFXOO010000403.1 GCA_017528675.1 Oscillospiraceae bacterium
AAGCTGCTTTGCCTGCGTGACAGCATGCGTATCGCTGTCATACAGCGCAGCCGATGTCGTATAATTGCTGGTGTCTATACCGAGATATCTTGCCATTATTCAGCATTCCCCGCCGGAAGGCTCCGGGAATAGGCACCAAGTACGCCGTTGATGAACGAAGAATCCTCTGTTCCGGAATACTTCTGCGCCAGATTGACCGCCTCGCTGACAACGACATTCACGGGAGTCTCCGGGATATTCCGGATCTCGTAAATCGCCATCCGCAGCAGAATCAGATTGACTCTCGGAATGCGGGCAACCGCACGCTTTCTGCTGTAGGAAGCAATAATCCCGTCGAGCGTTTCTGTCTGCGAAAGCACGCCTTCCACGAGTGAACGCACACGGTCATTGATGCCGATCTCACCGACCTCCTCCGCAAGGCGGTACAGCTCCTCTGGCGAGTCGTCACGAAGTGATGCCTCAAACAACAGCAAAAATGCATTTTCTCTGCACTGGGTTTTTGTCATACTGTCCTATCCTTTCCCTCAGGCCTCTGGCTCCATGCCGACAACTGCCACATTGACATGCACAGCCGTCACACCCGTCATATCCTGGATTCCCTGCTTGACAGCAGCCTGCACTTCCTTGGCAACCGGCATTGCCTGTGCACCGTTCTCCACAACAAGGCTCACCTTAACGGAGATGGCGCCGCCGAGGTTCTGCACCTGTACCGGCGAAGCAGTCGGGTTCTTCACACTGCGGGATGCCTGCAAGGAAGCTACGCCCCTGACATCCTGTGCAGCAAGCGCAGCAACACGGCAGAGCACTTCCTCAGAGATATTCAAAGTACGGTCTGCGGATTTCACATTATCCATTACGAACATCCTTTCGTAGTATAATATGGCAATTCTGCCTTTGATTGGTAATTATGTAAGTATTTTTCATACATTTTCCAACCTTACTACTATTATACCAAAAAAATCAGAAAAGTACAACTACTTTACTTCAAAAATTCTGATATTTTCAGAAGAAATTTCTGCTTCACTCAGAACAATGTCCTTAATCAGTGCCGCATCCGACGCATCCAGGCCGTTTGTGCGGACAACCACCTTGGCGGAGTCTCCATCGAGATAGACCACACAGTCCTCAAACCCCTGGGAGCGTATCAGGGATTCAATTTTCCCTTCGCTTTCAATCAGTCCGGAAAGCGCCACGGCATCAAGCGCCGTCGTAACGGCCTCGTCGCCGGTGATGTCGCCGCCGCCCATAATCGTCTGAAGTGTCTGGACTGCCTCGTCCCGGCTGACAGTCTTTTCGAGGCGTGCCTGTGCAAAGTAATCCGCCGCAGGATCCGCCTCTGCCGGAGGCGCCGCAACCGGCTGTTCCTCCGGTTCGGCATTCACGAACTCCGTGTCTCCGTAGTGACTCACGCTGTCAAGCTCCGCCGTTGGCGTGAGCTGCTGCGTGCCGGAAAGCGAATAGTTGATGTAGACCGCAACAGCCAGCATCGCCGTAAGGCAGGTCAGGATGATCTGGCGCTTTCCGATAATCAGGGATGGTTTTTTCATAGTATTGCTCCTTTCCGGGATTTACCCCAGTTCAGTGACAAAGATCTGGCTGGAAGGCAGTCCGCAGGCAACGCCGACTGCATGATAGACAGCCTCCCGCACGCTGTTCCCGCCGCCTCCCTCACAGGCCACCACAACACCCGTGATGACCGGATGTGATACGGATTCCAGCAGAGGTTCCCGTGAGGCTCCCCCTACTGTCACATAAGTGTTGCTGCTTCGTACCTGATCGCCGGATACCGTGCGCTCCCCTGCCTGTGCATAGCAGTATTCCTCGCTCCCGCCGAGCGTGACAAGTACCTTCACCCGTCCCACGCCTGCCATGGCGCCAAGCATCTCTGTGAGCTGTGCTTCCAGCGTCTCCTGGTATGCTGCCTGTGCTGCATCGGGTGCAGGCTCCGGCGTCTCCTGCCGCTCCGGTCTGAACGAGGACAATAGGATCAGCGCCAGTCCGAGCAGACCGGCAATCACAATCCCATAGGTAAGAAGCCCCTTTCGCTTCAGCTCAGGAAACCATTTCTCCGGCACAGATGCTCACCTCCTCCCCGAGTAATGTCCGCAGCAGCGCCGCTGCCCGCTCCGGGGCGTTGCAGGACAATTGTACCTCACTGCAATATATGCTGCCATCTTCCGCCCTATGCAGTGTTACCGAAAGCATTGTGCAAGTGATGCCCTCTGCCGAGAGACGCTCTCGCAGCGCCGTTTCCGTCTGCTTCTGTGTCTCCAGCAGAAGCCGTTCTTCAAAAGCCTCCCGGTGCTCCTCCTGCTGCTGTAGAAACGCCTCCTCGGAGAATGCAGACGCCGGCAGCCGGAGCTGCAACAGCGGCACAGCCAGTCCGATCAGAAGCAGCATTGACAGCAGAAACCGCAGTTGCCTGCCAAGTGTCTGCTCCGGCCGCAGCAGCGAGCAGATACCAATGGCTGTACTGAGCATGCAGATGCTCAGTATGCCCGCTCTCATCTGTTCCATATGCGCTTGCCCCCTATCCTGAAAGATTCCCGCTGATGAGCATCATCACGGCCGTGGAAAAGATAAACATCACCGAAAAGCTCACTGCAATCGAGAATCCCGCTGCCAGCACTGCTCCGAGATCCCTGAACAGCCTTGTCAGTGCCGCCGTCCCGAACAGCTCCGAAACCGCTGCTGCCGCCCCCGCCAGAAGCCGGTATACCCCAAGCTCCAGCAGCACCGGCAGCAGCAGCGAAAGCATCGCTGCGATTCCTACCGTTCCTGCGCCTGTACGCAGCACCCCCATGCTGCCCAGAAGGGCTGTATACGCATCCGACACAGCGCCGCCGATGATGGGGACAAATCCGGATATCATGTATTTTGCCGCCTTGGTACCGGCTCTGTCCGCCGCTACAGAGACAAGGCTCTGCACGGAGAGCAGTCCCAGAAATACTGCCATCAGCAGTCCCAGAATCCACACGGTTGTTTTCTGGAGAAGCTGGAGTATCCCTGCCAGCGAAACCGCCGGATTCACTGCGTCCACAATGCTCATTGCCATGCACATGCCCAGCATCGGCAGCAGTACCCTCGTGGAAATCTCCATGGCGAGCTGACACACGGCCGCCATGCTGCTCTGGTAAACAGCCGCCGACGTCACACCGCCGCCTGCCGCCAGCACTCCTGCATAGATCACGGAAAAGCCCGCCGTGAAATCTGCGGTATGCGTCAGCACTGCCGATGACACTGCAAATGCTTTGCTCAGCGGCGGCACGGCAATGCACACGGCACACAGCACACTGATTGTCTGACAGACCGTACCGGCTGCCCCGTTCTCCCCTTGCAGTCCGCCGGAAACCGCCGTCATCAGGATAACACCGCACAGCAGCAGAAATGTCCGCAGCGGTGCTTCGGCTGTTGTACGCAGTTCCGCTCCGATGACGGACAGCACATGCCAGAACGAGATGCCTGTCAGCGTCTCCGGATGCTCCGGATCCAGTCCCTCTGTCAGTGAATCCGTCCCTGCATCCTGAAGCAGCTCCGAAAGCCCGCTGCTGAGAGCATCCTCCCCGTGTACCGCCAGCCCCGTCATCAGACTAATGCCAATCACCAGACCGCAGACAATCCCTATCCGCCTCATCCGATCACCTCCAGCACCAGATCCGCAAGTGTCCCGAACAGCGGCAGACTCAGCGCCGTGAGCAGAATCCTGCCGCAGAGTGTTACGGCAGTGGCAATTGCCTGTTCTCCGCAGTCCTTACAGATATCGTTCCCGATCTGCGTCAGCCAGGTAATTCCAATCGCCTTGCACAGTACCGTAAAGCAGCCCGGATCGAGCCGGCTCTCTGCATAAAGTCCGGATGCCGTCACGATGATATGCTGCAAATCCCCGCTCATACCAAGCAGCAGCAGCAGGCAGACCCCGACACTCAGCAGCACCGCCTGGGGCCGATGGTATTCCCGCAGCACCAGACAGAGCAGGCACCCGATCACTGCCGCTCCTGCCGCAGTATACATACTCAAAGCCCGAACACCGCCTTGACAGTTTCAAACAGCATGCCGATCTGGTCGATGATCAGCAGCAGCACCACAATCAGCCCGGCCAGTGTTGTCATCATGGCCTGCTCGTCCCGTTCGGCTTTTTTCAGCACAATGTTCAGCACTGCCACGATAATGCCGGTGCCGGCGATCTTGAAGATCAGGTCGATATCCATGTAGATTCCTCCAAGCTTTCATTGTTCCCGTCAAAGCAGCAGCACTGCTGCCATCGTTCCGCCGAGCAGGCCGAGCGAGCGGTAGAGCTTACCCTGCCGCTGACAGCGCTCACGGCTTTCCCCTGCCGCTTTCAGAAGCCGGTCACGGTGCAGTGCAAGTGCCGCAAGCTGTCCGGCCTTGTCCGTTGTACCAAGCACAGACCCAAGGCTGCACAGAATATCCCTCGCTGCCGCAGGTACACCCGGATCCTTCCGCACTGCCTCGCACCATAGCCCGGCCGGCGGAACCCCCGGTGCCAGGCTGCGGCTGACCTCTGCGGGAAACCGGAATGCCCCGCCGCAGTCCTCGGCAAGCAGTGACAGCAGATCACAGAGCTCCGGCGACTGACAGCGGATGTAGGCGGCTGCACACTCCAGCAGCACAATGAGCTGCTCCATTGCACTTGTCTCACGTCGGAGCCTCCCTGTCGCCAGAAAGCCGATGCCCGTACATGCCCCCGCCACCAGAATAATCCCCAGCAGCCTCATGACTTCGTCAGCCGCCGCAGCGCCCGCACCTTGCCTGCCTGTAGCAGAACGACATCGCTGAACACCTCCGCCTCAAAGAGCGGCCTGAGCACCGGCCGTTCCTGCAACGCTTCGAGACTTCCCGCATGTGCAGATGCCAGAAATTGAACCCCGCAGCCCGCTGCCTGCAAAATGGCATCCGCATCCTGCATGGTACTGATCTCATCGCAAACGATGCAGGCCGGACTCAGCACACGCAGCGCTGTCAGAATCCCCGCTGCCCTCGGATAGCCGTCCAGTACATCTGTCAGAACACCCACATCATTCTGGGGCATGCCCCGCACCACTGCCGCCAGCTCACCACGCTCGTCCACGACTGCCGTGCGCCGGGTGTTACCCGTCAGTCTTGCCAGATCCCTGAGGAAAGTCGTTTTACCGCTTCCGACCGGCCCTGCGATCAGGACAGAGCGTCCCGCAGACTGCTGATACACCGCCTGCGCAATACCCGGATAGGCTCCGGCTATCCGGAAGTTCAGGCCTGCCACCGCCCGCACATTCTGCAAATGCTCCCCCAACCGTACTGCGGTGCCGCAGATACCGACCCTGCATCCGCCCTTAATCGTGACATAGCCTTCTGCCACATCCTGTTCGTGGGAGTAGACAGAATAGGAGACAACTGCCTGAAAGCTGCGGTTCAGGTCATCCCGTGACGCTGTGAGTGACTCGGCGCTGCGAAGCGTCAGACCGCCCTCCGGTGTCAGGAACTGATCCCGCCCGCTGACTGTAACCGTGACCGGCCGGCCGCATCGCAGACGGATTTCCTGGATGGTATCCTGTTGCAGCAGCGGCAGGGCTTCCACACTCCTGCGCACGGGCTGCGGAAGATACTCCAGAACTGCTTTTAGCGTTTCTTTCATATCCGTCACATCCTTTCCGTGATTCTGTCCTATCCTATGCTTGTCAGACACCGGATATGTCATCCCCCTGCACAGCGGATTTCAGACAGGATCTCCGGAAAACGACACTTGACAGGAGCATTGTTCCGTGTTATAATAAAAGAAGTT
This sequence comes from Oscillospiraceae bacterium, assembly GCA_017528675.1. GTDB lineage: Bacteria > Bacillota > Clostridia > Oscillospirales > Ruminococcaceae > UBA3855. The sequence continues at coordinate 5,780 of JAFXOO010000403.1, forward strand.
CTGATAAAAGGAGACTGCTGCATATGAGCAAGTATTTCGGTACAGACGGCTTCCGTGGGGAGGCAAATGTAAATCTGACGGCAGACCATGCCTACAAGGTCGGCCGTTTCCTTGGCTGGTATTACGGTGAGCAGAGGCGTCAGAAGGGTGACCATTCCCCTGCACGCATTGTCATCGGCAAGGATACACGCCGTTCAAGCTATATGTTTGAATATGCACTGGTCGGCGGACTGACTGCCTCCGGCGCAGATGCCTATCTGCTGCATGTAACCCCGACACCCTCTGTGGCATATGTGACAAGAGTCGATCATTTTGACTGCGGTATCATGATCTCCGCAAGTCACAATCCCTATAACGACAACGGCATCAAGCTTATCAACTGCGACGGTGAAAAGATGGACGACACCACCATTGATCTGGTGGAGGCATATCTCGACGGAACGCTGGAGGCCTTCGGACAGAAATGGCCGGAAATCCCCTTTGCTACCGGCGAGCAGATCGGGTGCACCGTGGACTATGTGTCCGGTAGAAACCGCTATGTCGGCTATATGATTGCCCACGGAATGTATTCCTTCCGTGGCAAGAAGGTGGCGCTGGACTGTGCCAACGGTGCCTCGTGGAACGTTGCCAAGGCCGTTTTCGACGCCCTCGGCGCAGAAACACTTGTCATCAATGCACAGCCCAACGGCGTGAACATCAACAACGATGCCGGCTCGACCCATATCGGCGGGCTCCAGAAGTTTGTGGTCGAGCACGGCTGCGATGTCGGATTTGCCTATGACGGCGATGCCGACAGATGCCTGTGCGTAGACGAAACAGGCGCCGTTCTCACCGGCGACCACATCCTCTACATCTACGGCAGCTACCTCAAGGAAAAGGGCGAGCTTCTGAACAATACCGTCGTCACAACAATCATGTCCAACTTCGGACTGTACCGTGCGTTTGACGAGCTCGGCATCGGCTATGCCAAGACTGCTGTCGGTGACAAGTATGTCTATGAATACATGTCCAGGAACAACTGCCTGATCGGCGGTGAGGAATCCGGCCATATCATCTTCTCGAAATATGCTACGACCGGCGACGGTCTGCTGACGAGTCTGATGATGATGGAAGTCATGATGGCAAAGAAAAAGAAGATGAGCGAGCTTGCAGCACCGCTGAAGATCTATCCCCAGGTACTTGTCAATGTGCGTGTCCATGACAAGAAGACTGCCAGAGAAGATGAAGATGTGCAGAAGGCCGTTGCAGCGGCAGAACAGGCGCTCGGCACCAGCGGCCGCATCCTCGTGCGGGAATCCGGCACGGAGCCGGTGATCCG
>JAFXOO010000404.1 GCA_017528675.1 Oscillospiraceae bacterium
AGGGCAGCGCTCTGTTTTTTGTTATTATAGCAGCGTAATGTCCGCTGCACTGCACTGGTCGATCATTTCCTGCGGCCAGATGGACGCCTGCACCTCGCCGATGTGTGCCTTCTCCAGCAGGAGCATGCACAGTCTCGACTGTCCGATGCCGCCGCCGATGGTCAGGGGCAGCGTGCCGTCTGCGATCATCTGGTGGAATCTGTACTGCATCCTGTCCTCTGCACCCAGCTCTGCAAGCTGCGAAGCGAGGGACTTCTCGTCCACACGGATGCCCATCGAACTGATTTCCAGACCCCGTTGCAGCACCTCATCCCAGAAGAACAGGTCGCCGTTGAGCGCCCAGTCGTCATAGTCCGGCGCACGGCCGTCATGCCGCTTGCCGCTTGCGAGCTTGCCGCCGATCTGACGGATGAACACCGTCCCGTGTTCCTTGCAGATGGCGTCCTCACGCTCCTTCGGTGTCTTGTCCGGCCATCTGTCCTCCAGCTCCTGCGTGGTGACAAAGAACACCTCATCGCTCATCGCCGTGCCCAGTACCGGATAACGCAGGCTCACCTTGCGCTTGGTGTAGAGAATTGCCTTCACAATCGACTTCACGGTCTCCTGGAGGAATTCCTCGTTGCGCTGCTCACGGGTGATGACCTTCTCCCAGTCCCACTGATCGACAAAGATCGAATGCACATTGTCGGTGTCATCATCCCGGCGGATGGCATTCATATCTGTATAAATGCCCTCGCCAGGCCGGTAGCCGTAACGATAGAGCGCCATGCGCTTCCACTTGGCAAGGGACTGCACGACCTCCGCTTCCTTGTTGCCGATTTCCTTGATGGTGAATTCCACCTTGCGCTCCACACCGTTGAGATCATCGTTGATGCCGGAGCCCTTCTCTACGATCAGCGGAGCCGTCACCCGGTCTAACGTCAGCGCAAAGCTCAGCGTCTGCTGAAACAGATCCTTGATGTACTTGATTGCATGCTGCGTCTCCCGCAGCGTCAGTGCGGAGGAGTAGCCCTCCGGCAGGTACAAAGACTTTGCCATATCCATCATCCTTTCTATCGAAACAAAGACGTTCCGACCGCAAATGCATGCAGCCGGAACGTCTTTGTTCCATCTATTACATGCTTATCATACACCCAAACGGGAGTTTTGTCAACAGCGCCGGGGGATTTCTTCTGATTATTAAGCAGATGCCGCCGCTGACTTTACAAATCAAACCTCGGATTATCTGCTTTTGTAACACGAATGTCTCATCAGGCTTTTCAATGGAATGAATGAAAACTGGTATACAGTCTGCTCAGCGGATGGAGCCGACTGTTCTCGGAAACAGAATGACGTCACGGATGTTCTGCACGCCGGTCACATACATAATCAGACGCTCGAAGCCCAGGCCGAAACCGCCGTGCGGCACGGAACCAAACCGACGCAGATCGAGATAATCGCCGTAGGGCTCCATGCTCATGCCACGCTCCTGCATGGCTGCCACGAGCTTGTCATAATCTGCCTCACGCTCGGAACCGCCGATGATCTCACCGACACCCGGTACCAGCAGATCAACCGCAGCCACGGTCTTGCCATCCGGATTCTGCTTCATGTAGAAGCTCTTGATCTCCTTCGGATAATTGGTCACGAAGGTGGCACGCTTGAACACCTTCTCGGAGATGTAGCGCTCATGCTCAGTCTGCAAATCACAGCCCCACTCCACCGGATACTGGAAGTCCTCGCCGGATTCCTTGAGCAGCCGGATTGCCTCGGTGTATTCGCAGACGGCGAATTCATGGGAAATCAGATCCTCCAGACGGTCAATCAGGCCATTCTCGAAATGCTGGTCGAAGAATTTCATCTCCTCAGGGCAGGTATCGAGCACATTGCGGATGACATGCTTGACCATATCCTCGGCAAGCTCGATGACATCCGGCAGCTCCATGAAGGCAACCTCCGGCTCGATATGCCAGAATTCCGCCAGATGCTTGGGGGTATTGGAATTCTCCGCACGGAAGGACGGGCCGAAGGTGTAGATCTTGCCCATTGCCATAGCCGCCATCTCGCCCTCAAGCTGGCCGGAAACGGAAAGGCCTGCACGCTTGCCGAAAAAGTCGTCTGCATAGTATTCCTCAGCGTTCTTGTACTTTCCCTCCTCCGGGTAGCCGATGGTGGTC
>JAFXOO010000405.1 GCA_017528675.1 Oscillospiraceae bacterium
CATCAACAACTCCATCAGTCTCCTGTTCTCGCTGGCGCAGAAGGCAGGCAGCATCACACTCATCAAGGAGATTTCCTCCTATCTGATGCTCAATGTGTATAAGCTGTTCCGCATTGTGTACAACGCTAACCCGCACAATGACCAGAAGCTGTTCTCGGTGCCGAAGGTGGTGGCAAACGATGATGCCAGCGCCATTGTGAGCATGAACGAAGCCAACATCAAGGCTGCTTCGAGCGGTATCCCGATTGGTGAGAATGATTATGTCAAGGATTCCGATGTGCTGTATCTGACCACCGCAATTCTTTCACAGACCTATCCGGAATACTCTTCCTCTCTGCTGAATCTGATCAAGATCAGCGAGGAGAGCATCCACAAGAAGCGGAACGCATAATTATTATACCACAGTTTCGCAGAAAATAAAAGTGGTTTTGCAGATTTTTCAGAAAAGAGCCGGTGCAGCACCTGCACCGGCTTTTCTGTTATGCCTCAGAAAACATGTCCTTACCTACGCCGCAGATCGGGCATTCAAAATCCTCCGGCAGGTCCTCGAATTTGGTACCCGGCTCGATGCCGTTTTCCGGATCGCCGAGCTCCTCATCGTATTCCCAGCCACATGCGTCACATACATATTTCATTGCATTCACCTCCTGTTGTAAACTTATCTCAGCACCTCAGCAATGGCTGCTGCAAGCTCATTCTGAATGCTCTCAGGAGAGCGCAGAGAGCCGTATTCGCAGCAATCGATGCGGTGCCAGTGAGCATAGGGATCGTGTGCGGCGGCATACTGTGCAGCCGTGTGGCAGCGCTGCAAATAATCCGTGTCCGCCTCGTGGATATCCTTCTTCCCTTTGCCGTCCGCATAGCGCTCGTTCAGCAAGCGCTGTGAGACATCCACCGGTACATCCAGGAAGATCACATGATCCGGCGCCGGGATGCCAAGCTTGCTGTATTCATAGTCATACAGCCAGGCACAGTAGTTGTCCCATTCCTCACGGGGCAGCTTGGTCATCTGGTAGATGGCATTGGAAGTTGTGTAGCGTGCGGAAAGAATATGCTTGCCGCCGGCATAGTCTACATACCAGTCCTTCCGGTAGCTGATGTAGCGGTCTGCTGCATAGAAAGTGCTGGCGGAATAGGCACTGTGTACCGGGTCGGGGTCAGGAATGCGGCCTTCAAGGTATTCTGTCACAATTTCACCGGCAGGGGACTGGTAATTCGGGAAGGTCAGAAAGCGGCAGCCGGTAAACCGCTTGCGCAGCAGCTCAAGCTGGGTGCTCTTGCCGCAGCCGTCAAGGCCTTCAATAATGATAATTTTTCCGTGCATCAAAGCACCTCCTATCCGAACAGCGGCCGCAGCAGTGCATTCCATGCAAGGAGCACGCCGTAGATCAGTGGCTGATGAACCACATAGATCTCCAGCGCATGGCGGCCGATGAAGTTGAGCGGACGAATTCCTTTCCAGGAAATCTGTAGTAGTTTCTGTCCGGCAAGCTGATAGAGATAGAAGCCGGCCAGAAAGAGGAACAGCCAGGGAATCAGCGAGAAATAATCCGTGGAATAGAACCCAGGCTGCGGAAAGCCGAAGTAAGCCGTGATGTAATTCGAGTAAAGCCCTTCCGGCAGTGAAAGCAGCGGATGATCCAGCAGTCCGACCGAGCCGCTGTTGACAGGGCGTGTAATAATGAACAATCCCGCACTCAGGATAAGGCCGAGCGGTGCCGGAACCTTTTGCAGCGCCGGCTTTGCGGCTCCGACAAGCAGCATGCTTGAGCCGATGAGCGTCAGCACACCGAATACAATCAGCTCCTCCGGCATGAACAGCGCTGTGATGAGCATGATGGCAGCGCCGATGCCGAACACAATCAGCCCCCGCCGGACAGTGTGCTTGCCCATGCCTGCACAGAAACCAGACAGGAAGATGAACGTCCAGCAGATACACTGCTGCCAGATATACGCCCCCTGTCCGTGATACCACGGCCAGTTGACGGAAAAGATATACACCAGATCCCACACCGCATGGAACAGCACCATATTGATTACGGTAAAGCCCCGTATTGTATCAAGCAGTGCACAGCGGCCGGTGAGATCTTTTGGTTGAAGCAGATCCTTCAGCATAGGATACCTCCGGTCAGATATATTTCATTATAGCCGATTCAGACTGGATTGTCAAGGCTCTGACAGGCTGCTTATAAATTTTTTGAAATTTTTTAAAAAAACACTTGACAAATGGAATCATGTGTGCTATAATAATAGAGTCGCTGATAGGGGTATAGCTCAGTTGGTAGAGCAGTGGTCTCCAAAACCACGTGTCCCGAGTTCGAATCTTGGTGCCCCTGTCCAGAACACCGCAAGTTTTGTGCTTGCGGTGTTTATTTTTTTAGCAGGTCAAGAATCTGGCTCAGGCGGGGGATCGAACAGCCTTTGCTTACG
>JAFXOO010000043.1 GCA_017528675.1 Oscillospiraceae bacterium
ATCATCTCATCCATACGGACACTCCTTTCACCCGGAAATCGCCCGGAAGCACTGTAATACCTACATTATACCATACTCCGGAGAAGGATGCAAGTGCGGAGGCGTCTAAAAACGGGGACATAATTTAGTAAAACTACACAAAGCGGGGGATGGGGGAATTGAAACAATCACCCGCCTGTCACCCGAATAATCAGGAACGAGGGATTGATTTATTACAAAAAATCTGGTATAATGTATTTGTATAATTATGCCCGAATGCAGGAAAGGGGGAGGAGCATGGAAGATACCGCCAGGACGGCAGGTCCGCTTGCAAATCTGCAAACGATGCCGCCGCCCTACACCAATACATTCATACATCCGGTTCAGATGAACCTCGAACTGACCACGAGGTGTCCGCTGAAATGTCCGCAGTGCTATGTGCACCTGAACACAGGCAAGGAGCTGGCGCTGGATCAGGCGCTTTACTGGCTGGGGAAGGCGAAGGAGGCGGGCATCTCCAACATCAACCTCAGCGGCGGCGAAACGCTGTGCTATTCGCACCTGACCGAGGTCATTGCGGAGTGCAGGCGTCTGGGGCTGTGCAGCGCAGTGGCGCTGTCGGGGATCTATGCCGACCGTGCGAAGCTCCGGGAGCTGATAGATGCGGGCGTGAACGAGATCTACATCTCGCTCAACGGCAGCACTGAGGAGATCAACAAAAAGACCAGGGATGCGTATCATCTGGCGGTCAGGGCGCTGAAAACGCTACAGGAAATGGGCTTCCGGGAGACATTTGTCAACTGGGTGATGCACGAGTACAACGCCGACGACCTGCCGCAGATGATGGAGCTTTGCGAAAGCTACGGCGTGCAGGGGCTTGTGGTGCTCGGCTTCAAGCCGGATTCAAAGGGCATGCTGAAAAGCTTTCCGACGCTCGCACAGCTTGAAGCGGCCGCAAAATTCATCAAGAGCTACAAGGGAACTGCCTGGATTGCCGTGGAACCGTGCTTTTCAACCCTGCGAGCCATCATGGGGCGCTCGGCGCTGCTCGGCAACCTCAACCGTGGCGTGACACGGGGCTGCGGCGCAGGACGGGACGGCGTGAGCATCAATGTGGACGGGTACATCACACCGTGCCGGCACCTTGATTTTCCGGAGGAATACACCGATATCACGGAATACTGGAACCATTCGGAAAAGCTGCGGGAGCTGCGGGAGATCGAAACGCACCGTGGCGAGCCGTGCAGGGGATGCAAGTATGAGCCGTATTGTCTGCCGTGTCCGGATACAGGATGCAAGCTGTATGACGGAATAGCGGCAGGATTCCGGGATTGTCCCGTAGCGAAGGGGTAAGAGATGAAACAGAAAACATATGTAAAGACACCAACGGTGTACCAGATGGAGGCCAGTGAGTGCGGGGCAGCAAGCCTGACCATGATACTGGGCTATTTCGGAAAGTTCATGCCGCTCGAACAGATGCGTATTGAGACCGGTGTTTCGAGAGACGGCTGCAATGCGAAGAATATCCTGAAGGCAGCCCGGAAATTCGGCCTTGAAACCAAGGGCTACCGGAAGAATCTTGAGGATTTGTTCAAGCTGCCGGTACCGTGCATCATCCACTGGAACTTCAACCATTTCGTGGTCTGGGAGGGCGTGAAGGGCAAGTACTGCTACATCAACGACCCCGCTATGGGCCGCAGAAAGCTGACGAAGCAGGACATTGACGACTGCTTCACGGGCGTGGTGCTGACCTTCCAGAAGGGCGAGAATTTCGAGAAATCGAAGCAGAAGAACACCATGCTGCGCTTTGTCAAGGAGCGTGTCAGAAGCCAGGTTTCCGTCATAACGGCGCTGGTTGTGACAGGTCTGCTGCTCGTGGTACCGGGACTTGTGACGCCGGTATTCTCGCAGGTGTTCGTCGATGACATCCTGCTGGGCGGCAACCGGGACTGGGTAACGGCGCTGATCTGCGCAATGCTGGGCACGATGCTGTTCAAGGCGGGACTGACATACTACCGCGGCATGCTGCTCGAAAAGATACAGAACAAGTTGATTCTGTTATCATCGTATAAATTTTTGTCGCACCTGTTCCGGCTGCCGATCTCGTTCTTTGACCAGCGGTTTGCGGGCGATCTGGCGCAGCGTGTGTCGAATAACAACAACATCAGCGTATTCCTGACGAGCGAGATGGCATCGACGGTGCTGAACATCCTCGTGGCGGTCTTCTATCTGGTGCTGCTGATCATGTACAATCCGGTGCTGACGGTAATCGGCGTAGCGACGGTCATTTTCAACCTGATCTTCATGAAGAAGAACGCCGACATGATCTCGGATGTGTCGATGAAGCAGCAGCAGAACCAGGGCAAGCTGATGGGTATGCTGATGAGCGGCCTGACGCTGACGAGCACCCTGAAGGCATCGGGTACGGAGAACGAATTCGTATCCCGCCTGCAAGGCTACTACGCCAAGAGCATCACGACCGAACAGCAGATGGGCAAGCGGCAGGAAATGCTGAACGCCATCCCGCAGGTGTCGAACGAGCTGACCAGCATGCTGATGCTGATTTTAGGCGGTATGTTCGTCATCCGTGGCGATATGACGGCCGGTATGCTGGTGGCATACAGCTCGATGCTGTCGGGCTTCATGGGGCCGATCAATGCGCTGGCAGGATTCATCCAGAGCATCCAGATTGCCAAGGCAGATATGAACCGTGTGGACGATATCATGCGGTACAAACAGGATGACAAGTTCGATCCGAACATTGAAAAGGCCGATTTCCAGGAAAAACTGCTGGGAAATGTGACGCTTGAGAAGATTGCGTTCGGCTATGCGATTCTTGAAAAGCCGTTCGTGGAGGACTTCTCGTTCGAGCTCAGGAGCGGCAGCTCTGTGGCATTTGTAGGGCCATCGGGCAGCGGAAAATCGACGGTGGCGAAGGTGTGCAGCGGCCTGTATAACCCGTGGAGCGGAGAAATCCGGCTTGACGGCGTGCCGATCCGGAACATTCCGGAGGCGGTGCTGGAGACGAGCGTATCGACGGTAAGCCAGAGAATCGACATTTTTTCGGGCACAATCCGTGAAAATCTGACGATGTGGAACAAGTTCATCCAGGACAGAGACATCGTCAGAGCGTGCCAGGATGCGTGCATCCACGACTTTATCACCTCCAAGCCGGGTGCGTATGAGTACCATTTGCAGGAGGGCGGCGGCAACCTGTCCGGCGGCCAGAAGCAGCGGCTTGAGATTGCCAGAGCGCTGGTGACGAACCCGTCCATTCTGATTATGGACGAGGCGACGAGTGCCCTGGACCCGATCGTGGAAAAGCAGATACTCGACAACATCAAGCGGCGAGGCTGCACCTGCATCATCGTGGCGCACCGTCTGTCAGCGATTCGTGACTGCGATGAAATCATCGTGATGGAGCGTGGACACATCGTGCAGAGAGGTACGCATGATGACCTGGTGAAGGTGGAAGGCCACTATCAGCGGCTGATCCAGACAATGTAGGGGGCTGAGCGATGGAAGAACTGAAAATACGAGGCGGCCAGATTGAATACGCAGACAGCAATCAGTGCGTGTACCGTGTGCTGGAGGGCAGAGCGTTAGTATATCTGGTACCGTTCAAAAACGGAGAACCGGGACGGAGACTGTTCCTGGGAGAGCTTGAAGAAGGGTCGATGATTCCGGGCTTTGTACACAAATCGGAATCGCTCGGAAGCTGGCGCATCGGCATCATGGCGCTGGACAAGGCGACATTCGGCAGGGTGGACAGCGCCGTGCCGGAGGAGCTGACGCTGCAATTTGCCCGGAAAATCGGGCTGAACATCGAGACGGCAGAGGAGTTCGGAGAGGCGCTGATCGAGAGCTACGAGATGGAGACCGTCCGGACAGAGGGCTACATCTACGCCAGCGAAAACGAGAAGGAAAAGACCAAGACCCGGACGCTGAAGCTGCTGTACGACGTGATGGCCGGGAAGATCAAAAAAGACGGCGCCAGCAAGCTGACGGGCAACGGGCTGTACGATGCGATCTGCACGGTAGCGGAGAAGGAGCGCATCGAGGTGCAGCCGCTCAAGACCATCCAGGATGCCTGCGGAAAGCGGTTCACATTGCA
>JAFXOO010000406.1 GCA_017528675.1 Oscillospiraceae bacterium
GAGCTTTTCCTGGCTGTAGTTACCGGTTGCCCACTGGTTATAGCCTGCCTGAATCAGAGATTCCGGCCATCCGGCTGCTCTTGCCTTGGCAGCCACTTCATCCGCTGTATGCGCTGAAGCACTCATACTGCTGATGCACAGCAGTGACAATGCGGCAGCCGCAATTACAGTAATAGATCTGAATTTCATACTGACTCCTTTCGGGATTGGGGTTGTGCCTATTCCTTTATTATACCAGAAACCGCCCGCTTTTGCAAGAGTAAAATGTAGCACACAGGATGCCCCGGAAATGCAGAAGCGGTACCGGACATACTGAAAAGAGGACGCTTCTGCGTCCTCTCCTGCTGTTTAGTCCTCTGCGTGCTCGCTCAGATAATTCACAATATCCCCGATCGTGCGGATACTGTCCACTGCCTCATCCGGGATACGGATATCAGTTGCACTTTCAATTGCCACAATCAGCTCCACAACATCCAGCGAGGTGCAGTTGAGATCCTCCAGGAGATCGGTATCCTCCTCCAAATCTTCAATATCTCTGTCAAACTGATCTGCTACAATTGATGCAATCGCTTTGAAATCCATATGATACCTCCTTCTCACGGTTCTGTTCATCTTCTGATACTACAGACTTTTCTTAAAAATAGTATAATGGAAAACAGCGCTCCCGTCAATTGCTATCATGCCGAACTTTGGCAGATTCTTTGCCTGCGATTTGTACATTTTGAACATATCGTATACATGCTGTAGAATGCCTCTCTGTTTTCACAGTGAATTTTTTATCTGAAAGGCAACACCGCACAGAGCTGGTGGTGCAGATGTGCAGCCAGATTTTTCGTCAGATTGTATAGAAATGACGCCGCTGGGCTGGCGCCCAGCAAGGAATTTCTGTGCAAGATGACGAAAAAGATGCAAGCAGATGCGCCGCCAAGCCGTCAGGCGGGCTTTGTGCGGTGCTGCCGAAAGTAAAAAATGCGGAATTGCCCTTGTAATTTTTCAGGAAATGTGCTATGATTAAGAGTAGAAACGAAGCACAGCACACCCCCTTCCGGATGTGCCCTGCCTTCACAATGACTGCTTGGAGGATATGACTATGTACCATTTCACACTGATCGGCCACCCCCTCGGACATTCCATGTCGCCATGGATTCACGAGCGTCTGTTCCGGCTTGCAGGGCTGACGGCAGACTATACGCTGACTGATATCGCACCGGAGCATCTTTCCGGCGCCGTGGACAGTATGCGCAGGCTCCGTGGTTTCAATGTGACCATTCCTTATAAGACAGAGATTCTGCCCTATCTGGCGGGGCTTGACGAATCTGCCGGACGCTATCAGTCAGTAAATACCGTTGCTGTCAATTCCGACGGTGCGCTTTTTGGCTATAACACCGACTGTGCAGGGTTTCTGCACAGTGTCGGAGAGATTCCTGCCGGGAGCAGCGTTCTGCTCATCGGCTGCGGCGGCGTGGGGCGTATGATGGCGACAGAGTGCTGTCTGCACGGCGCTGTGCTGACGATTGTGGAGCGGGATCTGCCCCGTGCACAGGCACTTGCGGCGGAGCTGGAGCAGCGCTATGCAGCAGGCAGCATCCGTGTGCTGGAAGCTGCGCCGGAGGAGGACTTTGACCTGCTCATGAACGCAACGCCTGTGGGGATGTATCCCAGAGTCAACGCCTGTCCGGTTTCCGATGCGGTCATCGCCCGCAGCAGCCGGGTGTTCGATGTCATCTATAATCCCACGGAAACACAGCTCATCCGCAAGGCCAGAGCACTCGGCAAGGAGGCCGTCGGCGGGTCTGCCATGCTCGTATGGCAGGCGGCTGTGGCGGAATCCATCTGGAACAACACCAGCTTTGCGCCGGAAGCCATCCAGGCACTGATTACGGAAATGCAGGCTGAGGTAGACCGCCTGTTCCCCGCAGAGGAGGCAGGAATATGACGGTTTTTCTCTGCGGCTTTATGGGCTGCGGCAAAAGCACTGTCGGGAAGCGCCTTGCCCGGCAGCTTGACTGCCCCTTCACCGACATGGACACTTTCATCGAAGAAAAGGCCGGAAAGACTATCCCCGCCATCTTTGCCGAGAACGGCGAGCCGTATTTCCGTGACCTCGAAACGCAGGCAATCCGTGAGCTGGCTTCCCGTGAGGGTGTGATCGCCTGCGGCGGCGGCGCCATGCTGCGGGAGGTCAATGCGAAAATCGCAAAGGAGAGCGGGACAGTGCTCTTTCTCGATGTGCCGTTCCGCATCTGCTACCAGCGCATTGCCAATACCGACCGCCCCATCGTCCGGCGCAGCACCCGTGAGGAGCTCTACCAGCTCTACAGCTACCGGAGAGGCATCTATCGTGCCCACAGCACCCACCGCATCCGGGCCATTCACAGCCCGACGGTAACCGTTGAGGAAATACTGCGGCTGCTCCAGCCGGGATCCTCAGAGATACAGGAGAAAGCAGGAGAACGTCAATGATTATTTATAATGCTGAGATCTATTCCATGACCGAAGATATGCATTTCTATGGCTATGTCGAGGTTCAGGACGGCAAAATCACTGCCGTGGAGCAGGGCAAGCCTGAGGCAGTCGGCAATGATGATATTGATGCCGGCGGCGGCTGGCTGCTGCCCGGCCTGATTGATGCCCATACGCATCTGGGCATCATCGAGGACGGCATCGGCTTTGAAGGCGATGACTGCAACGAGATTTCGGATCCTTTTACCCCGCAGCTCCGTGCACTTGACGGCATCAATCCCTATGACCGCTGCTTTGCGGAAATCCGGGCAAGCGGCATCACCTCGGTGGTAGTCTCCCCCGGCAGCGCCAACGCCTGCGGCGGCGAGATGCTGCTTATGAAAACCATGGGGCGCTGCACGGATGAAATGGCCATCAAGCCCTGCGGCATGAAATTTGCACTCGGTGAAAACCCCAAGAGTGTCTATCACGACCGGGACGAAAGCCCCGTCACCCGTATGGCAACCGCCTCGCTGATCCGTGAGGGATTGCAGAAGGCAAAGCTCTATGCCGAGCGCTTGCAGCGGTTCGAGGAGCATCCGGATGAGGAGGAAACGCCGGAATTCGATGCCAAGTGCGAGGCACTCCTGCCGCTGCTGGAAGGAGATGTGAAGGCGCATTTCCACTGCCACCGGGCAGACGACGTCTGCACAGCAGCCCGTATCAGCAAGGAATTCGGGCTGGACTTCGTCATCATCCACGGCACCGGTGCACATATCGCTGCGGATCTGTTCGGGGAGTGGGGGCTGAATATCATTGTCGGGCCGCTGCTCTGTGACCGCTGCAAGCCGGAACTGCGTGACCAGATTCTCTCCAATGCAGCGATTCTGCACGAAAAAGGCTGCCACATCGCCATCTGCACCGATCATCCGGAGGTGCCGGGACAGTATCTGCGGATGAGCGCAGCCATTGCCGTCAAGGGCGGACTTCCGAGGGAAGCGGCACTGCGTGCCATAACCTCCGAGGCGGCGGATATCATCGGCGCTTCTGACCGCATCGGCCGCATCGCCGTGGGACTTGACGCTGATCTCGTGCTGTTCAGGGATGATCCTCTCGATATGATGCAGGATCCGGAGTGGGTAATGATCGATGGACACTTCATTTAACATCCCGGAAGAAAGCTTTCAGACCGGCATCCTTGCAGTACGGGAACAGGAGGAATATGCCGCCCGGAAAGCGCTGCATGACTATGACGCCAACCGCAGGGTATGCTTTGAAAAGCAGAAACACCAGCAGATTCTGCGCATCTGCTTCGTGGTGATGATGATGCCGCTGTTCTTCTATTTTGTCGCAGAATTCTTTCAGAAGGATCTGAACAACTATATGGCCATCATCGCAGCCTGCTACACAGCCATTGCACTGCCGCTTGTGCTGTTTCTGAAGAATCTGCGCATTCCAGCCGTTGCATCGCTGGTTTTCTGCGCAGAAATGTTCCGGCTTGACGACTGGACAGCGTTGATACCGACGCTTGTACCGATTGTGATTCTGAATCTGCTGGCATTTTTCTATGACAGGAACAAGCGCTTTCTGGCGGAATCACCGGGATTCCCGGACTTTCCCGTCATCACGCTGCAAATCAAAGAGCAGCAGAGGCTCTCCGAGCGGGATGTGCCTGCGGCAGAAGCATCCGCCGCAGATCCGTACAGCGACATCCTGAGTGCTGTTCCCGATGACGCCATTTCAAATGAACACTGAGGTAAAATGCTATGAAAGAAATCACTGCTGCCCGGATTACGGACGCTGTTGCGTCCCTGTGCATCCAGGCGAACAAAATTCTGCCGGAGAATCTCGAAGCCCGCATCCATGCAGCCGCAAAGGAGGAACAGTCCCCGGTCGGCAAGGCTGTGTTCGATGACCTGATTGCCAACTTGCAGGCTGCCCGTGAGGAAAATCTGCCGATCTGCCAGGATACCGGCATGGCGGTCGTGTTCATTGAGCTCGGCCAGGAGGTACATATCACCGGCGGCACACTGCGTGAGGCAGTCGATGCCGGCGTACATAAGGGCTATACCGAGGGATTTCTGCGCTGCTCCGTAGTTGGTGACCCGTTGCAGCGTGTGAACACCGGCGACAACACCCCGGCTGTCATCCATCTTGAACTTGTGGAGGGCGACAGCATGAAAATCACGGTCTGTCCGAAGGGATTTGGCAGCGAGAATATGTCCCGCCTGCAAATGCTGACCCCTGCTTCCGGCAGAGAGGACATCATCCGGTGGGTGGTGGATGCGGTATCGAAAGCCGGCAGCAATCCCTGCCCGCCGATGGTGCTTGGTGTCGGCATCGGCGGCAATTTCGAGGAATGCGCACTGCTGGCGAAAAAGGCGCTCTGCCGTGATGCCGCTGTCCGCAATCCCGACCCGTATTATGCAGAGATGGAGGCCGCCATGCTCGCTGAGATCAACAAGCTCGGCATCGGCCCGCAGGGCTTCGGCGGCACCTGCACGGCGCTGTACGTCAACATCGAGCAGGGCCCGACGCATATCGCCGGCCTGCCTGTGTCGGTCAATGTCGGCTGTCATGCCACACGCCATGCGGAGATGATTCTGTAATATTTTGCAATCTGGAGGTAACTCATGCTGTTAGCCATTGATGTCGGCAATACAAACATTGTTCTCGGCTGCTTTGACGGGGAGGAGATTCTGTTCCGTGAACGTGTCTCCACCAACCAGCAGGCAACCGATCTCGAATACATCGCACTCATCCGGACATCCCTCGACATGTACCGCATCCGTCCGGAGCAGATCACCGAGGCCATCATTTCCTCGGTCGTACCCTCCGTGACCGCAACCCTGAAGAAGGCCATCCGGAAATGCACCGGCGCCGAAGCAATTGCCGTCGGCCCCGGCATCAAGACCGGGCTGTCCATCGTGATTGACAATCCCGCCCAGCTCGGCAGTGACCTTGTGGTTGACGCTGTGGCAGGCATCCATGAATATTCCCTGCCGCTGATCGTCATTGACATGGGCACGGCGACCACGCTCTCGGTCATCGACAGCAAAAAGCGCTACCTCGGCGGCGTCATCATGACAGGCGTAGCCGTTTCAACCGATGCGCTTGTCAGCCGCACCTCGCAGCTCCCGAAAATTGCCTTTGAAGCGCCGAAGCATGTCATCGGTACCAATACCATCGACTGCATGAAAAGCGGCATTCTCTATGCCAATGCCTCAGCCCTGGACGGGATGATCGAACGCATCGAGGAAGAACTCGGTGAGCGCTGCACCGTTGTTGCCACCGGCGGTCTTGCCGGCGTCATTACACCGCTCTGCCGGCGGGAGGGCATCATCCTCGACGATGATCTCCTGCTCAAGGGACTGTACCTGATCTATCAGAAGAACAAGTGACACTGCCTCCCAGTGAGAAAGGAGGGAATGCCAATGATCATAGGCTATCTGAGTGACAACTGGGGAATTCTTATCCTGATCACCGGCATCGCTTTGCTCCT
Source organism: Oscillospiraceae bacterium (assembly GCA_017528675.1). Classification (GTDB taxonomy): domain Bacteria; phylum Bacillota; class Clostridia; order Oscillospirales; family Ruminococcaceae; genus UBA3855. The sequence continues at coordinate 5,945 of JAFXOO010000406.1, forward strand.
GCAATCCAACATCCACCTTGACAGGCACATGGTCCGGTCAATCTACGCCGTCATCGGGCTGCTTGGGGTTTATACCGTTACCAGTTATGCAGAAGAATCTCTGGGTAACGCCCCGTTCTACTCACCGATGCGTGCCGTGATGACGTTTCTTGACTACGGGCTTGTATCCATGATTCTGTTTTTCCTTGTCCAGATCATGTTCCGGGAACGCAGCTTTTACCTGATAATTCCTGCCTGTATCAATATCGTGGGATGCCTCATCTCCCTGTGGACCGGGATTGTCTTCTATTTTGACACGCAGACAAACAGCTTCCAGCGTGGGGCACTCGGTTTTCTGCCCTATGCGGTGGCAGGATTCTACTTGATTTACCTGCTGGTAAAGCTGTTCAGGCGCTTCGGAAAAACGGCGCACGAGGATTCACCCGTGCTGTCCTTCATGATTCTGACGAGCGTCTTCTGCTTCCTGATTCCGCTGTTTTTCTGGGAGGATTTCAACAACAGCTTCTCCCTTACCATCGCAGCGGATGTGTTTATCTACTATGTGTTCATCCTGCACCAGATGACCAAACGGGATGTCCTCACCGGGCTGCTGAACCGTCAGACCTACAATGCAGATTCCCAGAAATACGCAGAATCCATCACCGCTCTGATTGCGCTTGACATGAACGGCCTCAAGGAAATCAATGACAAGAACGGCCATATTGCAGGCGATGCAGCGCTTTCGGCGCTCGGAAAATGCTTTGTGCAGTGCACCTCCGGCAATGAGCGGGTGTACAGGATTGGCGGCGATGAGTTTGCCATTCTCTGCATACGGGACAGCCGGGAGGAATTTGAGCGGCTGACCGAAAAGCTCCGGGAAGCCATCCCCGAAACCGGCTATAGCTGCTCCATCGGCTGGTGTTATTCTGCAACGCCCAGAGCCATCGACAGCCTCTACAAGGAAGCCGATGCGATGCTCTATGAGGACAAGGAACGCTATTACCTCAAAACCGGAAAAAAGCGCAGATGCGCAGGAAAAGAAAAAGGAGTGACTGCCAAATGAAACGAATCCACAAACTGATTGCCGCGGCGCTTGCGCTGACGATGCTCACCCCCATGACCGCTGCCCTGCCGGCAAGTGCCGCCGATGCCTGGCGCACCGAATACCAGAAGCTCCTCAATGCCAACAAGTCGATGTCCACTGACCCTCTGATGTACAGCCTGGCGGATGTTGTCGGTGACGGCATCCCGGAGCTGATGATCTCGTCCGAAGGCAGCGCCCATCCATCTCGTGTCAAGATCTATACCTATTACCAGGGCAAGACTGTGCTGCTCGGACAAGAAGGTGAATACGGGATTGTGCGCTTTGATACGACGACCCGTGAATTCGTCGGAGGCTTTTCAAATATGGGTATCATCAATGAGGATCGCTTCATCTGCCGCTGTGGTGAACTGGAACAAACAAGAAGCATTTCCTTTAACGGCGGAGCCGCAAGCGGCCCCATCTATTACACAATCAACGGCAAAGACGTTTCAGAAGCGGAGTTCTATGCTGATCAGAATATTTATGCCACCCATAAGCTGGAATTCTACGGCCGGGATTATCTGACAACCAACCTGACGCCGCTCAATAATTTCAAGGTGACGAATCCTGTCGCCACGCCGGGCAATCTTACCGGCGATTCCGTTATCAATGCCTCGGATGCCGCAAAGATCCTCATCGGGGCCTCCAACTACGGCGCCAAAGGACAGACCGGTCTGACAGGGGCGCAGGAGGATGCCGGCGATGTCAACGGCGATCACAAGATCAATGCCTCCGATGCAGCGATTGTCCTGATCTATTCCGCTGCGGTCGGCGCCGGAAAGTCCGGTGCCCGGCTCCAGGACTATATCCGATAGCATCCGGGACAGCC
>JAFXOO010000407.1 GCA_017528675.1 Oscillospiraceae bacterium
GGCGGGGTCATCGGTGATGACGGTCAGGCTGGCATCGAGATCGGACAGGAAACCTCCATGGGTCAGGCCTACGCTGAGCTTCAGCAGTATATCAAGGATCATGCACAGATCGGTGTCCTGCTGACGGTCAATTCCAAGAATGACTATGAAAATGCAATTTCCGGTCTGGAGCATCCGGACGGCATTTTAAAGCCTGGTGACTTCACCCTCATCAAGGCAAACTGGGAGCCGAAGTCCCAGAACCTGCTTGATTCTGCCAATGAGCTGAATCTGCTGCCGGAGAGCTTTGTCTTTGTGGATGACAACCCTGCCGAGCGTGCAATTGTCAGTGCACAGCTCCCGGATACGCCCGTTGTGGCATTTGATTCCGTGGAGGAATGCATCCTGGCAATTGACCGCAGCGGCTACTTTGAGGTAACGAATCTGTCCGGCGATGATGCCAAGCGCAGCGAGATGTATAAGGCGAATGCGCAGCGGCAGGCTGCGTCGCAGCAGTTCGCCAACTACAAGGACTTCCTGCTGAGCCTCAACATGATTGCGGAGATCCGGGATTTTGACGAGATTCACCTCCCCCGTATCACCCAGCTCACCAACAAGAGCAACCAATTCAACGTGACCACCAAGCGTTACACGCAGACCGAGATGGAGCAGGTCGCAGCAAGTGCTGACCACATCCGGCTGTATGGGCGGCTTGAGGATAAATTTGGTGACAACGGCATTGTGTCCGTGGTCATCGGCCGGAAAGAGCAGACCCAGCTTCATATGGAGCTGTGGCTGATGAGCTGTCGTGTGCTCAAGCGGGATATGGAGCTTGCCATGCTTGACGAGCTTGTCAAGGCTGCTGCTGCACAGGGCATCACTGAGATCATCGGCTACTATTACCCCACCGCCAAGAACGCTATGGTCAAGGAGCTGTATGGCACCTTCGGATTTGAGAAGATTTCGGAGGATGCGGACGGCAATAGCGTCTGGAAGCTGGCAACTGCGGACTATACACCGCAGAACCACGTCATCAAAATCAAGGAGGAGAGTACAGTATGAACAAGGATCAGGTAATGGCAAGACTCACAAAGGTGTTCCGTGACGTATTCGATGATGATTCCATCGTGCTGAACGACAACACATCCGCAAAGGACATCGAGGACTGGGACAGTCTGGAGCACATCAATCTTATCGCCGCTGTGGAGAAGGAATTCAGGATGCGCTTCCAGATGAAGGAAGTATCCGGCATGAAGAATGTCGGTGAGATGGCGTCTATCGTGGCTGAGAGAGCCAAGAAGTAATCCCCCGCAGGTGCCAAAAATGAACCCCCTTGATCGCAGGATCAAGGGGGTTTTACTGTTCACATCCGCCGCGGAGCAGCGTATAGGAACAGGCGTTGATGGAAGTGAGCTATCTGTGCGGCTGTCCGGCCGGCCGTGGATGCCTATCGGCAGCTATCCCGGCAGGGCTTTGCATTCAATCCGCAACATGTGTCAGTATCAGATCACCAATGGTCTTGTACATCGTTGCCTCATCTTCATAGGTCGCTGAGAGCGTGCCGCTGTTTGCTTTGAGCGTGGTGCTGACATCCACATAGTACAGCCCTTTTTCATCCGCCATCGCAAACAGCGCCGCATTCCAGGTGTCGATGCGCTGGTTCTCCTCCGGGTCTGTGGAAGGTGTCGCAGTCAGAATATAAATCGGCGTTGTGGCCATCTGGTCGATGAGATTGTTGACGAGATCCCCCATCGCCGCAGCCCCCTTCTCCAGGTCGGACGGGCATTGATACCAGATGTAAACCGCCTTCGGGGAGGCACCCCGCAGACTCCGGCCAATGCTGCGCATACGGGATTCTGCCATGCCAACAATGGCATCGGTATACACAAAACCTGAAGTAGTCTTGTAATAATTGGTGAATATGGAAAAATCACCGATAAATGCGCATTTTTCAATACGGCTATCATCTGCCCGCTCCGAAGAAGGGACAGGATTCGTCACCTTACGGGCAGTCCTGCCCTTGCCATTGCCGTCACCGTCTTTCTCCTCCAGCCCGGCGACAATCTCCTTTTCCCAGTAATCCTCCTGCGAGAGCGCCGAGGACATATATAATACAAAACATGCCAAAAAGCACAAAAGCGTTATGATAATGATGACCCAGCCGTTAAAGCGGAGCACCGGCGATGCGCTTTTTGCCTCAACCTTTCCGTGCCTTCTCTTGTTCGATGCCATATTCGTTGCCTCCTGTAATATGTCTGTCTCTGTCAGGGAGTTCCCTTTGCTTCTATTATACCCCAACGATATGTTTTTTGCAAGTGCTTTTCAGAATTATTTCATAATTTTTCAGAAAAAATCTTGCAATCCGCCGGCTTCTATAGTATAATAAGAATAACAGGCCGATCCAGAGAGCCTGGTTATGTAGGGCAGAACTGAATAGATAGAACTCCGGATGCTTGCTTCTGAGAGTTCCTTAGACTGAGGAGGATGTTCTGTTATGTGTGGTTTTGTAGGATTTACGAACAATATTGACAATGCGGATGCTGTGATCGGAGAGATGATGGATACCATCCGGCATCGTGGCCCGGATGCCGGCGGCAAATATGTGGATGAGGATATTGTCCTCGGACACCGGCGGCTTTCGATCATTGATGTCTCTGAACAGGGCAACCAGCCGTTGTTCAGCGAGGACGGCAAGCTTGTGCTTGTGTTCAACGGCGAGATCTATAATTACAGGGAGCTGCGGGCGGAGCTGACCGAAAAGGGCTACCGCTTTGCCACAAGCACGGATTCTGAGGTGCTGATCTATGGCTACCGGGAATACGGCACGAATCTGCTTGAAAAGCTGCGGGGCATGTTTGCCTTTGTCATCTGGGACAAGGAGACAAGAACGCTGTTCGGTGCAAGAGATTTCTTCGGCATCAAGCCGCTCTACTATACGCAGATGAACGGAACTTTACTTTTCGGCTCCGAAATCAAGGCGTTTTTAAAGCATCCGTCATTTGAAAAGGAACTCAACACGGCGGCGCTGGAGGAATACCTCACCTTCCAGTATTCTGCGATGGACGAAACCTTCTTCAAGGGTGTCTATAAGCTCCAGCCTGCGCATTATTTTCTCTATCAGAACGGTGAAATGACCATCCGCCGCTACTGGGATGTGCATTTCCAGGCAGATGAAGCGCCCACGCTTGATGACTGGGTACAGGAGATATCTGAAGTATTCCACGATTCCGTCAAGGCGCACAAAATTGCGGATGTGGAGGTCGGGTCGTTCCTGTCCTCCGGCGTGGATTCAAGCTATGTCGCTGCCATAGCCGATGTGGACAAAACCTTCACGGTCGGCTTCGGCAAGGATGAGAAATACAACGAGATCGGCTGGGCGAAGAACTTCTCCAAGGCGATTGGCAAGCAGAATTACTCCAAGGTCATTGAACCGGAGGAGTACTGGGGTGAGCTGCGCCATATCCAGTACCAGATGGATGAGCCGCTCGCAGATCCGGCAGCGATTGCGCTGTATTTTGTCTGCGGTCTGGCGGCAGAGCAGCTCAAGGTCGTGCTCTCCGGCGAGGGCGCTGATGAGATTTTCGGCGGGTATAATGTCTATTCCGAGCCAAATGCGACCGCCTATGACCGTCTGCCCCGTGTCATCAAACGTACAGTCGGAAAAGCGGCATCACACCTCCCGGCAAAGCGTGGCGTGAATTTCTTCGTCCGCAAGGGGCGGGATCTGGAGGAGCGCTTCATCGGCAATGCCTACATGTTCTCCCCTGCTGAGCGCAAGGCGCTGCTGGCGATCGAGACGGATGCACCCGACCCCCAGAAGCTCACGGCACACTACTACAAACGTGTCGAAGCGCTCGATGATGTAACGAAAATGCAATACCTCGACCTGCACATGTGGATGGCGGGCGATATCCTGCTGAAGGCGGACAAGATGAGCATGGCGCATTCCCTTGAGCTGCGTGTCCCCTTCCTTGACAGGAAGGTCATGCAGGTCGCAGAGCGTATCCCTGCAAAATACCGTGTGACACGCAAGGCCACAACCGACAGCCATACCCCCTATGTCACCAAGTACGCCATGCGCCTCGCCGCAAGGCAGGACACACCGGCGGAAACCGCCGGCACTGCCGCCAAGAAGAAGCTCGGCTTCCCGGTACCGATCCGGGTATGGCTGAAAGAGGAGCAGTACTACAACATCGTCCGCAAGCGCTTTGAGAGTGAAGCCGGACGGCACTTCTTTCACACGGAGCAGCTTGTGAAGCTGCTCGATGACCACCGTGACGGCAAGGCTGACAACAGCCGCAAGATCTGGACGGTGTTCATGTTCCTCGTGTGGTACGGGGTGTATTTTGAAAATGAACCGATTGCTTCCGGCATCTGAGCCGAAGCAGAAAGGAAAAGCCTATGGCAAGCCGTGTAACTTATAAATATATCAAGGAAAATTCCGATATCATGGAATATATCCGCCGTGCGGATGAGGCGCTCGAAGCGATGGGCTATACCGAGCACTCCTTTGCACACGTCGAAAAAGTCGCCCATACCGCCGCTATGATTCTCACAGAGCTGGGATACGATGAGCGGACGGTAGAGCTTGCCAGAATCGCAGGCATGATGCATGACATCGGCAATGTCATCAACCGGGTCGATCATGCACAGAGCGGCGCTGTTATGGCGTTCCGGCTGCTTGACAATATGAATATGCCGGCTGCTGAGATCTGCTCGATCATCTCTGCCATCGGCAACCATGACGAGGGTACGGCAATGCCGCTCAACCCGATCTCTGCTGCGCTCATCATTGCAGACAAGACCGATGTCCGCCGCAGCCGTGTGCGCAATCATGACCCGATGACGTTCGATATCCACGACAGGGTCAACTATGCCGTGGAGCATGCAGGGCTGCGCTTCAATGATGACAAGAGCTCCCTGATTCTGGAGCTGTCCATTGATGCGGAAATTTCCAGCGTCCTGGAATATTTTGAAATCTTCCTGCAAAGAATGCTGCTCTGCCAGAAATCCGCACAGTTTCTGGGACTGAAATTTGAGATGCTCGTCAATGGTGCCAAGGTGCTGTAATTCACCTGCTGCGCCATTTACGGGGAATATCCCGCTGCAACGTCTAAAACGATCAAACACGGAGGTAAAAGCATGATTTCACGTTACACCCATCTGATCGACCTCAACGACCACCCTGTTTCATGGTGGAACGGACTGCTGTCACTCGCACAGGAAATCCGCAATAATCCGGCGCTTTATGCCAATTCCTGCCGGGGCAGAATCATGGGTACACTGTTCTATGAGCCGTCCACCCGCACACAGATGTCCTTCCAGACCGCCATGCTGCGGCTTGGGGGAACGATCATCGGCTTTGATAATCCCCAGACTTCATCCGTTGCCAAGGGCGAGAATCTTAAAGATACCACCAAGATCGTCAGCGGCTATTCAGATGTGCTTGTCATTCGTCATCCTACAGTCGGTGCAGCTAAAGCTGCCGCTCGCACGGCGGAATGTCCCGTCATCAATGCCGGCGACGGCGGCCACCTCCACCCTACCCAGACGCTGACAGATCTGCTGACGCTCAAATGCGAGAAGGGCACGCTCTCCGGCCTGACAATCGGCTTGTGCGGCGACCTGCTCAACGGCCGCACGGTACATTCCCTGTGCAAGGCCATGAGCTGCTACCCGGACAACCATTTTATCATGATCTCCACAAAGGAACTGAAGATGCCGTCCTACATCAAGGATATCATCCGGGCTCACGGCGGCACATTCGAGGAAACCCACAGCCTTGAGGATGCCATCCCGAAGCTCGACATGCTCTACATGACCCGTATCCAGCGGGAACGGTTTGCCTCCATCGAGGAATATGAGGCACAGAAGGACACCTATATCCTCACCACTAAAAAGATGAAACTTGGAAAGCCCGATATGATTGTGCTGCATCCCCTGCCCCGTGTGGACGAAATCGAGGTTGCCGTGGACGATGATCCCCGTGCATTGTACTTCAAGCAGGCAAAGTACGGCATGTATATCCGCATGGCACTCATCCTGACCATGCTCCAGAGCACGAAACAGACAGAACTGCTCACAGGTCAGCAATATCCCGGCATTTCCTGCAAGAATCCGAAGTGCATCACACAAGCAGAGCCCTATCTTCCGAAAAGCTTCACCGGCTCCGGTACGACGCTCACCTGCGAATACTGCGACGAGCGCCTGCTGCTTGAGCACTGACACGGTTCAATTACCGGCTGCTTTACCGGATAGCAGCGGTTGTTGATAGACATTTTTTTGAAAAGGAGAAGAAAAGTTATGAACATCAGAAAACTCACAGCAATGGCAGCCGCACTGGCAGTATCCGCATCCTGCCTGATCGCTCTCCCGGCAAGTGCCGAGGATGCCGTGATCACCGTGCCCTACACCGAGTCTGAGGGGTCTCTCGGTAAGGGTGACAACGGCGTATCCCTGCGCCGGAACATCTATAATGTCTGGGGCAATGAGATCGAGGATATTGATGAAAATACTGCTGTCAACGGCTATCTGACTGTCACCTTCGAGATCTCCGGAATCGGTTCTGACAGTGCGCTTGTCAACGAGGAGGATGGTACATCCGAGCCGCTGTATGCATTCCTCGGCGGTTCCATTGCCGGCAAATCCTATCACCAGGGTGAGTACAACAAGGGCGAAGTTCCTGAGGGACAGAGCGTCCTCATCAACGGCGACGGCGAGTATTCCCTGACATGGGCGGATACCTACTCCTCCACCATCAACTGCCTGTACATCCAGACCAACATCAATTTCTATGCCTATGGCGAGAATGTGGAAGATGTACCGGATACCACAGCCAACATCAAGGTGCTCTCCATCACGACTGCTCCGGGTCTTGGTGACGCCAATGCAGACAGCATCGTCAATGCCTCTGATGCAGCACAGGTTCTGATCTCCGCTGCCAAGGTCGGCGCAGGCGGCGAGGCTTCTGTACCGAATGAGATCGGTGACATTAACGGCGATGAGGTTACAAATGCATCCGATGCGGCACTGATTCTCCAGTATTCCGCAGCTCTCGGTGCAAATACCTTTGAGGGCTCAATCGTTGACTACATGAACAGGGACAAGGAAGAAGCAACCGAAGAAACTGCTTGACATTTTCCGCCTTCTATGCTATAATGAAGGCAGAGGACGAGCCGCCCTTGCGGGCGGCTCTGTCGTTTTTACAATGCTGGAGGTGAAGTCATGTTTGGTTCAGATTTCGAGGAAGATTACATTATGCGGCAGATCAAGAATATCATCCACGCTGCCGTCAAACTGGTCTGCAATATCGACACAACAGCACAGTTTAGGCAGGAAATGAAAACCGATGCCTTTGCCAATCGTCTGATGGAAGCAGCAGGCTCAGGCAGCATCAACGATGCCGAAAACCTGCTGTACGAGAAGTCAGAAGCACATGACCCGGAAACATTCCGGGCGGGGCTTGCCTTCTATGATTATCTGAACAGCATGGATGATTCATTCCTGGAGGCTCATGATTTTACCCGTGAAGAAATCCAGGACGGCCTTCAGCATCTTGCAACTGAATACGGCATGGGAGAGCTGCTCGGCTTACTGGCTCAGTAACAGGATTCCCCTGCTCTACCATGAAATCCAATCCCGGAAGGAGAAACACTATGGCACATCAGCTCGTGATCGTTCTTGACTTCGGCGGCCAGTACAACCAGCTCATCGCCCGCAGAGTGCGTGAGTGCGGCGTTTACTGTGAAGTCAAAAGCTACAAGACGCCTCTTGAGGAAATCAGGGCGCTCGCTCCCGTCGGCATCATTTTTACCGGCGGCCCGAACAGCGTGTATGACCCCGCTTCCCCGCACATTGACAAGGCGATTTTCGACATGGGTATCCCGATCCTTGGCATCTGCTATGGATGTCAGCTCATGGCGTGGACACTCGGCGGCACGGTTGAATCCTGCGTCAATTCCGAATATGGCAAAACCGACACCCATTATGATACTTCCAGCGTTCTGTTCGGTGGGATTCATCTGCCGGAGACAGCCACAAGCTGGATGAGCCACACGGATTATGTTTCCGTCCTGCCGGAAGGCTTCCGCACAACTGCCCACACAGCGGACTGCCCGAATGCTGCATTTGAGAATACAGAGCGCAAGCTCTATGCTGTGCAGTTCCATCCGGAGGTGAATCACACATTCGCTGGCCTTGGTATGATCGACAGCTTCGTAAAGAATGTCTGCGGCGCAACCGGCGACTGGACAATGGCCGGGTATGCCAAGACTGCCATTGCGCAGATTCGTGAGAAGGTCGGTGACGGCAAGGTTCTGCTCGGTCTTTCCGGCGGTGTGGACAGCTCCGTTGCAGCGGCGCTCGTAGCAAAGGCAGTCGGCAGCCAGCTCACCTGTATTTTTGTCGATCACGGCTTCATGCGCAAGAATGAGGGCGATGAGGTAGAGGCTGCTTTCAAGGACAGCGGCATGCATTTTATCCGTGTCAATGCCAAGGAACGTTTTATGGCGAAGCTGAGTGGCGTTTCCGATCCTGAGCAGAAGCGTAAGCTCATTGGCGAGGAATTCATCCGCACGTTTGAGGATGAGAAAAAGAAGCTGGGCAAGGTTGATTTCCTGGTACAGGGCACGATCTACCCGGATGTCATCGAGAGCGGCGCCGGTGATGCAGCCGTTATCAAGAGCCACCACAATGTCGGCGGACTGCCGGAGGATGTGGATTTTGAGCTGATCGAGCCGCTGCGGATGCTGTTCAAGGATGAGGTGCGCAAGCTCGGCACAGAGCTCGGCCTCTCCCCTGTTCTTGTATGGCGTCAGCCGTTCCCTGGGCCTGGACTTGCAATCCGGATCATCGGAGAAATTACAGATGACAAGCTGGCGATTTTGCAGGATGCTGATTTGATTTTCCGTCAGGAGATTGCCAAGGCAGGACTGGACAAGGATATCAACCAGTATTTTGCTGTTTTGACGAACATCCGCTCCGTAGGCGTCATGGGTGATGCCCGTACTTATGATTATACAATCGGATTGCGTGCGGTGACAACCAATGACTTCATGACCGCCGATTTTGCCCGGATTCCCTTTGACACTCTTGCTGCCGCAGCTTCCCGCATTGTCGGTGAGGTCAAGAACGTCAACCGGGTTGTGTATGATGTCACAACGAAACCGCCAGCTACGATTGAGTGGGAATAATAACGAATACCCCGAAAGCTCTACAAAATAGTGAGCTTTCGGGGCGTTTTCATTTTAGAATTAAGAAACAAGTAGCATAGAGGAAAAATGAATATCTAATCATTCCTTTTTCACATGATAAGTAATCCTAACTATCGCATTATCATAAAACTCGTCCTCCGTGCTAAATTCAGGCTTTCCATCTATAGTGATGCTTTCTATTTCACCCTCTTTCACTAATAGCCCAAGTTTAACATCATCCAGTTCTTCTTTCTCAATATTATAAAAACCTGCGTTTTCAAACTGAAGAATTGCATCCTTATAGTTTAATTCTTTAATGGTTGAAGATGCAAACGGAGGAGATATTTGATATGGCTTGTCAACAGGAATATTGTTTTCAGCCTTTCGCTTTTGGGCAGTAATTAGTCTAATATAGTTTTCACGTTTTAAATCCCAAGTGTTTTTGTCGTCCCATGAATAATTATCACAGTATAACTGATTACATTTAATAAGTGCCATATCGTATTCTTCTACTTTTATACATTCTTGTATCTCAAACTCAACCTCTTGAAGCGCTTTGATTGTTTTTTGATGTTTAATACTTGAATACTCAAGAGTGATACTGGGTAATAGTATCAGTAACCCACAGAAAATTATTATTCCAACAAATAACACCGTGCTATGCTTGTTTTTGTCCTTCTCCATGTTTAACCGGTATCGTTCCTGTTCATTCTCCTTATCCTTCATTGTTTCTTGATGTTTCAATTCTTTAATCCGAACTTTGGCTCGATAGGCTGAATCACTCATATCCGCAAGAACAACTCGTCCTCCGCAATAGAGGCAATAAAATGTATCAATACCGTCATCAACTTCTAATGACGCTTTACAGTGTGGGCAATCAAGACAGATCAATTTTCCTTTCATAACCGCACCTCCGCACTAATAATTGATAATAATATTATATCATAAATATGCCAAAAAGTCAATGTAGTTGAATGCTTCCTAACTCAGTTCCATAGGTTGACAGATGCTGCAAATAGCAGTATAATGGATATATAAGGCAACACCGCACAAAGCCCGCCTGGCGGCTTGGCGGCACATCTGCTTGCATCTTTTCTGTCATCTTGCACAGAAATTCCTTGCTGGGCGCCAGCCCAGCGGCGTCATTTCTATACAATCTGACGAAAAATCTGACTGCGCATCTGCACCACCAGCTATGTGCGGTGTTGCCTAAATCATTTGAAGGTATCAACCATCGGGTTTCACACCAAGCCGGAGGATAAGGCGGTTTACAACGTTAGGGGCGGCGATTCTCCGATAAGGCCGAGCTATGATTTGACGGTATTGTAAAACGGGTGCGACTCGCTCAGAGCTGTCCCCGTTTTTGTATAACAGCAAGAATTAAGATAGACGGAGATAAAACAGATTATGAAAAGAGCAATCATACTGGTGTTGAGCTGCTGTCTGATATGCAGCTTCAGCGGCTGCGGCAATGGCAAAGCTGATTCAGACACAGTGACCGAAGCCTCTCACACAGAAACCGAGCCTGCTTTGGCTGCAACTTTCCCCGTTACAGAGGCTGAAATAACCGATACGATAACAGAACCGGTGCTGACAGAGGAAGCAAAGATCAATTCGGTCTATCAAAACGGCTTGGAATCGACATTTTGCATATTCACTTCCACTGATAACAACGGCACAGGATTTTTATACAAAGAGAAGTACGTCATTACAAACGCCCATGTTTTGTACGATACCGATGATTTCACTTTGGTGGATCATGCGCAGAAAGAGCATAAAGGAACTGTGATATTCACAGATCAAAGCACGGATATTGCTATCATTCAGCTCGATGATTATGAGGGAAAATCTGTAACCTTCGGAGATTCGGACAAGGTATCTGCCGGAGAGCAGATACTTCTGATCGGCAATCCTGCCGAGGGAACACCGTTCAGCTACTGCACAGGAAAAATGGTGGAGATGGACGAGGCGCTTCAGCAGATGCTGAATCCCGAAGAATGGTATATCCCGACAGATGCAGGGATCCTATCCGGTTATTCGGGCGGTCCGGCATTCAATATGAACGGAGAGCTGATCGGAATCAGCAATGCTGCGTTTGCGGGAGACTTGTCCGGGTACGGATTTGAGCATTTAAGTCTGATAATCCCGATCAACCATGTGAAAGAGCAGATAGATGCGGCGTTACAATGACCAGAGTACCTGTTGCGTCGGTTTCATAAACTGTTTTCCCGTGTTGCCGGATTGAAAACCAGGGCTGATTATGGTATAATTGAAAATGATAGAAATACAGTCTGCTGATATATCAATTTGGAGGAGCGACCTTATGAAAAACGGAATCAGACCTGACCCCAACAAAGTTCACCCGATCAAAGGATACGATAAAGAGATTTATATCAAACCTACGATCACTAACCCAAACATAATAGTCGGTGATTTTTCGTATATAGCCGATTCCGACTTTGAGAGCCATGTCACACATCATTATGAGTGGAACGGCGATAAGCTCATCATCGGCAAGTTCTGCCAGATCGCAGCAGGCGTTGAGTTCGTTATGAACGGCGCAAATCATCAGATGAATGCTGTGTCTACCTTCCCGTTCTACACGCTGGAAGGCTGGGATATGGAGCCGCCTGCAATGGCTGACCTTCCCTTAAAGGGAGATACGGTCATCGGCAATGATGTGTGGATCGGTCAGAACGCCGTCATTCTTCCCGGTGTCCACATCGGTGATGGTGCGATCATTGGCGCTGACAGCGTTGTCGGAAGCGATGTTGAACCTTACATGATCGTTGTCGGCAATCCTGCAAGGGTACTTCGTAAGCGGTTTGATGATGAGTTGACTGCGCTGTTGCTCCGGTTCAAATGGTGGGATAAGAGTATTGATGAAATCAATTCATTGATACCCATTCTCACTTGCAGTGATCTGAACAGGGTCAGAGAGGAGCTGAAAGCAAGGCTATGATCATACTGATGTGCGATGTCATCCGCATATTCGGAAGTCTGAGTCATTTACCTGACCATGATAAAAAGGGAGATCTTTATGAGAGTATTGATTGTTTACTGTCATCCTTCAAAGGATTCATTTACTAAAAGTATGTGTGACGCATTCCTGAAGGGCATCACTGATTCCGGCAATGAATATATATTGTCTGATCTTTATGAAATGGGTTTTGATCCTGTTATGAAGGAGGAAGAATACCTCAGAGATGCAAATTACAGAGATACTCCTGCGGTCGCAGACGATGTGCGTAAAGAGCAGGAAAAGATCAATTCTGCGGACGCAATCGCATTGATATACCCTGTTTTCTGGACAGAAGCTCCTGCAATGCTGGTAGGTTGGTTCGACAGAGTGTGGTCGTATGGATTTGCATATGGCAATAAAACAATGAAATTGCTCGATAAGGCGATCATACTCTGTTCGGCAGGCAATCCCTTAGACCGTCTTGAGCAATTCGGACTTCTGGACAGTATGAAAAAGGTCATGTTTGGAGACAGGCTTTTCGGCCGTGTCAAAGAATCGGAGTTTATTGTTTTTGACTGCACTTCCAGAGAGAATGAACTTCGGGAAAAAAACTGGGACGCAAATCTTCAAAAAGCATACGAAAAAGGAAGAACGTTGTTCGCATAATCAGTATGGGGCTTCATTCTGCCGAAAGCTTCAGACATAGAGGGGGAAACTGACCTGTGGACTGCTGAAATCGAAAAGAATTTCAGGGTTATCAGAGCTGCATCCTATGAAGCGATATTGGAAGAAATAGCAAGGGAGAACATGATGATGGATATAACGATAAAGGCACTTACTCCGGAACTGATAAATGATTATTTCGATTTCTTCGATCATCGTGCGTTCGAGGATGATTCACCATTTTACCCCTGTTACTGCAATGCGTACAATATGAGCCTGCTTCAGATCAAAGAACAGCTATTTGCCAGGTCGCAGGAATACGGCGGCGGTGCAGATGCATGGAAAAGAGTCCTGCGTGAGTCTGCCTGGAACATGGTGAACAGCGGAACAATCAAAGGCTACTTAGCATATCATGACGGTTTATCTATCGGTTGGTGCAATGCGAATGACAGATTGAATTATGATCGTGTCGGTGAGTTTCATATGGACGATATTCCGGAAGATAAACCGCCGCTTGATTGCCCCGGCAAGGGGTTTGTCAAATCAATCGTATGCTTTGAAATATCGCCTGATTATCGTGGAATGGGTATCGCAGGAAGAATGCTTGAACGTGTATGCAAAGACGCAGCAGCAGAAGGCTACGCATTTGCCGAAGCTTACCCGACGGATCATGTCAAGGACAATTCATTGGCTTTTACCGGGCCGCTGCGTTTATATGAGAAGTCTGGCTTCAAAGAATATAAGCGTATAGGATCGACAATTGTAGTAAGAAAAGATCTGAAGGAGCTATGACCCAAGCACCCTATTCCCCGCCCGGCATTGCGGATCTGCGGCATACATTGCCCGTATAGCCGAAGTCCACGGCAGGCCAGCCCCGAAGCTCTCATATGGTCATGTGACCTGTTCCACAGTGACAGCCGTCATAGACTTTAGCCAAAGGCCGGCACATCACGTTGGAGCGCAGCAAGCACTTTCTCCGGCCGTTCAAGCTCACCGGCATACTGGTGCGCAGTCCGTGGCAGATCATGTGCCAAGGCAATCCACAAACAGCTTTTTCAGATTCAGCGTAACCCGCATTCAGGAGGCATCTATGATTCATTGTATTACACTGCATGATCTGAACGACCCGGCTCTGGAGATCTACCGCATGCCGGAAGTGCAGCTCAGGCGGTATTTTGAACCGGCAGAGGGCTTATTCATCGCAGAAAGCCCCAAGGTGATCGGCAGGGCACTCGATGCAGGCTATGTTCCCGTATCCATGCTCATCGGCAGAGAGGATGCGGAAACAGCAGCACTGCTCTGCCGGTGCGGCAATATCCCTGTCTATACGGCAGAGGAGGCGCTTCTGACGCAGCTCACGGGATACCATCTGACACGGGGTGCCCTGTGCGCCATGCGCCGCAAGCCACTTCCCAGTGCTGAGGAGCTCTGTGCCGGGAAGCACCGGATAGCCGTTCTGGAAAACGTCGTGAATCCGACCAATGTCGGGGCAATCCTGCGCTCAGCAGCCGCCATGCAGATAGAGGCCGTGCTGCTGACACCAGGATGCAGCGATCCGCTTTACCGCAGAGCTGCAAGAGTCAGCATGGGGACTGTGTTCCAGGTGCCCTGGACCTATCTGCCGGACTGTACAGACATTGCCCTGCTGCACCGGATGGGCTTTGCGGCAGCAGCACTTGCCCTCCGGGAAGATGCAGTCAGCATCACAGATGCAGCCCTGAGGCAGGAGCCACGTCTGGCGGTCATTCTCGGCACAGAGGGCGAGGGCCTCTGCGACACAACCATCCGGGAGGCAGACTATACTGTTATCATCCCGATGGCAAAGGGCGTGGATTCCCTGAATGTCGCTGCCGCAAGTGCTGTGGCATTCTGGGAACTGAACAGAACGTAAAATAAAAA
>JAFXOO010000408.1 GCA_017528675.1 Oscillospiraceae bacterium
ATGAGCCATGAAATCCGCACTCCGATCAACACGATCATCGGACTGAACGAGATGATTCTGCGGGAGGACATTTCGGATGAAGTGGCGGAGGATGCCTCCAATGTGCGTTCTGCGGGCAAGATGCTGCTGCATCTCATCAATGACATCCTGGATATGACCAAGCTTGACTCCGGTCAGATGCAGCTATCGCCGGTGAATTACCGGCCGGGCGACATGCTGTCGGAGCTGGTCGGAATGCTCTGGCTCCGGGCGAAGGAGAAGGGACTGGGGTTCCATGTCAATGTATCCCCGGAGCTTCCGAGTGAGCTGATCGGGGATGAGGTGCGGATCTATCAGATTCTGATCAACGTGGTCAACAACGCCATCAAGTACACGAAGGAGGGCGATGTCTCGCTGTCGATTGATTGCGGCAAGCGGGAGGGCAGCACGCTGCATGTCGTCTACACTGTGACCGATACGGGCGTTGGCATCAAGAAGGAGAATATCCCGCATCTGTTCACGGCGTTCCGGCGTGTGGATGAGACGGAAAACCGCCATATCGAGGGCACCGGTCTCGGATTGTCCATCGTCAAGCAGCTTGTGGAGCTGATGCACGGCACAATCACCGTCAACAGCATCTATACCAAGGGCTCGACCTTTATCATCGAGATTCCCCAGCAGGTTGCCAGCGAGGAGAAGATTCACGAAATTTCGCTGGAGAAGCGCCAGCGTGCGGGCTACCGCAAGACCTACCAGAAGAAATTTGAGGCCCCCGAAGCAAAGGTGCTGGTGGTGGATGACAATGTCTCGAATCTGCTGGTGGTGACAAAGCTCCTGCGTGAGACAAAGGTACAGGTGGAAACAGCAGGAAGCGGCGCCGAGGCGCTGAAAAAGACGCTGGCGGAGCACTATCATGTCATTTTCATGGATCATCTCATGCCGGAGATGGACGGCCTGGAATGCCGCAGACAGATCCGGAACCAGATGGGCGGTAAATGCAGGGAATCCAGGATCGTTGCCCTGACCGCCAATGCCGGCAGCGACAGCCGTGCCTTGTACGAGAAGGAGGGCTTTGACGGCTACCTGGTCAAGCCGGTCGCAGGCGAGGAGCTGGAGCGGGAGCTTTGCAGGCTGCTGCCGCATGATCTGCTGTACATGACCGGCAGTGAGGAGGAACTGTATGAGGATACTGTTTCGTGGATGCATGCTGACCAGAGCCGGCGTGGAATTGTGATTACAACCGACAGCGTTGCAGACCTGCCCCGTGAGCTGACGGAGGCATACGGTATCGGTGTCATCCCGCATATGGTCGTCACGGACGAGGGAACCTTCATGGACGGGCTGGAGATCGAAACCGACGGACTGCTTGGGTACATGCAGGATCCGACCCGCAAGGTTGTCACAAAATCGCCGGGGGTTGCCGAGTATGAGCGGTTCTTTGCCGAGCAGCTTTCACGGGCGAACAATGTCATTCACGTCGCCATCACATCGTCGGTGGAAAACAGCGGATGTCAGGCGGCAATGGAGGCTGCGGATGCCTTCGACAATGTCACGGTCATCGAAAGCGGTCATCTTTCCAGCGGCGAGGGTCTTATGGCGCTTGAGGCATGCCGGCTTGCTGCCGCAGGAAAGACGGTGCAGGAAATCAGGCAGGCGCTTGACGGTCTGCGCTCCCGGATCAATACGAGCTTTGTGGTCAGTGACCTCGAATTTCTCACCAGAGCCGGTCAGGTCAGCCAGCGCTCCCTGCGCATCACAAGGGCGTTCATGGCGAGCCCGGTTCTGGTGCTCAGGCACGGCAGAATCCACACCGGAGCGGTACTGCTTGGCGCCAGGGAGGAATCCTGGAAGCGCTATATCCGCAAGACGCTCTCTCACGGCAAGATTGACGATGAGATCCTGTTCATCACGCATGTGGGGCTCACTACATGGGAGCTGGAGCAGATCAAAGCCATGGTGCATGAGCGTGTGCAGTTCAGGAAGGTGTACTGCGTGAAGGCTTCACCGGCTATTTCCGTGAACTGCGGCCCCGGTACCTTCGGGCTGCTCTTTAAATACCAGGCGTGACAGCATCACAAACAACTGCCCCCTTTGCCTTCAGGCAAAGGGGGCAAAAGTCTTTTTTCTTATGCCGGTGCACTGTGGAGCGTACCATCCCACCGGGGAAAGGGACGGAGGCAGTACTCAGAAGGAGCCGCCCAGGTTCTCGAAGGTGTCAATGACGACAACACAATCCGGATCGACCTGCTGCATGACGAGCTTCATGATGTTCTCCGGGATGGCGATGCAGCCGCCGGTATAGGGCTTGGCATTTCCGAGACAGTGCAGGAAAATGGCGGAGCCTCTGCCCGGTGTGCCCTCCTCATTGAAGCTGACGTTCAGGCAGTACTGGTACTCATACTCATAATCTGTAATGTGCTCGCTGTTTGTCATGTCGAGCGCAGGGAGCTCCTTGAGATCCACCATCTCATTATAGTGCATCCCTTCCCGCTGGTCGCCTGACCAGTAGGTGTCTCCGGTGACCTTGACATATGGGATGGCACAGCCGGGATCATCCGCAATGCCGAAGGCCTTGTTGAAGTGATAGGTGCCGAGCGGTGTCTGGCCGCAGCCCTCTGCGTGATCCTGGTCTGCACAGAGGCCGTTTTTGCCGACGAAGCCCGGTGTGGACAGGAGCTTCTTCCAGTTGCCGTTCTGATCCTTCTGGTGCATGGAGATCGTGGCAGTTGTTTTATCCATACCCATACAGCCGACGATGAAAAGCTGCTTGGTATTGGGATCCTGTGCAGCGGGGAGCTGCGTCACCCATTCCGGAGAGTCTGTCTCCTGCTGGATGGATGCGTGCAGTGACTCAGATACCGCAGGGGCGGATGTCTGAGCAGGACTGGCGGGAGCTGCGGCGCACCCTGTGAGGACTGCACAAAGCAGTGCTGTCATTCCGATTACAATTTTCTTCATGGTTGTTTCCTCCGTTTCGTTTTTAGAAAGTGATACAATTGCTGATGCAGCGCTTCGGGGATTGTCGGGGGTCAATGCTAACAACTTAGCAGAATAAAACCTGCGGGTGCAGGGCGGTCACCGCCCTGCCGAGGGTGGTTTAGGAGGGGCGAGCAGCCCCTCCTGAGTCGGCGCAAGCCGACAAAAAGCGTAAGTTGTTAGCATTGTGTAGGAGGCTGATGGATCCATCCATTTTATACCGGTATCCGGCAGCGCTGAACTGCATCGTGCCAGCCCTTCAGCAGCATCTCCCGTCCGGCATCATCAAGCGCCGGCCGGAAGGTGGTGAAGGCGGCCGGGAGCTGTTGCAGTGCAGCAGGGTTCTCCCACATTCCACAGGCGAGTCCCGCCAGGAAGGCAGCACCGGCTGCTGTGGATTCGATGTTGTCCGGCCGCAGGATGCTTTCACCGAGCAGATCTGCCTGGAACTGCATCAAAAAGCCGTTCTGCGCAGCGCCGCCGTCCGCCCGGATAGTGCCGAGCAGTGAAGTGTCCTGCTCCATGGCACGGATGACGTCTGCCGTCTGGAAGGCAATGGCCTCCAGCGCTGCCCGGACGATGTGCGCACGCCCGGTGCCTCTGGTGATGCCGCAGAGCATGCCCCTTGCGGCACTGTCCCAATAGGGTGACCCCAGCCCGACAAATGCAGGGACAAAATACACGCCGCCGGTATCCGGTACGCTCCGGGCGATCGCTTCTGTTTCAGCGGCACTTCCGATGAGCTGGAGTCCGTCCCGCAGCCATTGGATGACAGCACCCGAAACAAAGACAGACCCCTCCAGTGCATAGGAGACTTTACCGCCGATGCTGCATCCGATGGTCGTCAGCAGACCGTTTTGGCTCTCTGTGCAGAGTGCTCCGGTGTTCATCAGCAAAAAACCGCCGGTGCCGTAGGTGTTCTTGACATCGCCCGGTGCAAAGCAGCGCTGGCCGAACAAAGCTGCCTGCTGGTCACCGGCACAGCCGCAGATTGGGAGCACGGCGCCGAATACCGCCTCATCCGTCATGCCGAGCAGACCGGAGCATTCGCATACCTCCGGCAGCATACAGGCGGGAATGCCGAGCGCATCGAGAATTTCCGCATCCCATGCGAGCGTGTGGATATTGTAGAGCATTGTCCGGGAGGCATTGGTGCGGTCAGTGACATGCGATCTGCCGCCGGTGAGCTTCCAGATCAGCCAGGAATCTATGGTGCCGAACAGCAGCTCACCCCGCCGGGCACGCTCCAGGGCACCGGGAACATTCCGGAGTATCCATTGCAGCTTGGTGGCGGAAAAATAGGGGTCGAGGACGAGTCCGGTACGCCGGCGGAAGAAGTCCGCCTGCCCCTGTTCCGTCATTTCTGCGCAGAGATCCGCTGTTCTGCGGCATTGCCAGACAATGGCGTTGCAGACCGGCCTTCCGGTGGCCTTTTCCCATACGACCGTGGTTTCCCGCTGGTTGGTGATGCCGATGCCGGCAATTTCTGCACCCTCTGCTGCGGCATAGGCAAGGCAGTCCCGTGCGGCACGGAGCTGCGTGGCAAAGATGACCTCCGGGTCATGCTCCACCCAGCCGGGCTGCGGATAGATCTGCGGAAACTCATACTGCGCCGCATGCACCTTTCCTCCGAGTGCGTCAAACAGGACAGCACGGGAGGAGGTCGTCCCCTGGTCAAGTGCAAGAATGTAGCGTTTCATGATAACCTCCTTTTCGGTGATGCTGTATTTATTATACAATATAGCGCCCGAAATGTCAATCACACCGGGGTATACCGCAAAAAAGTGATATAATCCGCAGAAATATGATAGTAATATGCGGGTGCTCTATGCTATAATAACGACAAGAAAGGCGGTGTTGAAGATGCTGAAACAGTATGGATTTTACAGAGGCATCAACCTGGGGGGCTGGTTCTCGCAGTGCGACTACAGTCAGGAGCGGCTTGACACATTCGTGACGGAGGCGGATTTTGAGAAAATTGCCGGATGGGGCATGGATCATGTGCGCATTCCGGTGGATTATAATGTTCTGGAGGACAATGCGGGCGGCTACCTGGAGGAGGGCTTTGCACGGCTGCAAAGAGCGGCAGACCTCTGCCGGAAATACGGGATGAAGCTGGTGCTGGATCTGCACAAGACAGCGGGATTTTCCTTCGATGATTACAGCGAGGACGAGCATGGCTTTTTTGAAAACGAGAAGTTCCAGGAACGGTTCTACTGCCTGTGGGAGGAGATTGCACGCCGCTTCGGAAATCAGTCTGAGACTGTGGCGTTTGAGCTGCTCAACGAGGTGACGGATGCCGCATTTCTTCCGGCGTGGAAGAAGATTGTGCCGGTCTGCATCCGCCGTATCCGGAAATATGCGCCGGAGACGCTGATTCTTGTGGGAAGCTACCAGAACAACGCCGCCATGACAGTGCAGTATCTGGATGCGCCGCAGGATGACCGTGTGATCTACAATTTCCACTGCTATGAGCCGCTGCAATTCACGCACCAGGGCGCTTACTGGACGCCGGTCATCGACCCGGAGCGCCGCATTCCGTTTGCGGAGAGCAACTGCACGGAGGCGTATTTCGAGGAGCTGTTCAGCACGGCCATCGCCAGAGCGGAGCAGTTCGGGACAGGGCTGTACTGCGGGGAATACGGCGTGATTGACCGGGTATCTCCGGCGGATTCGCTCGCATGGTTCCGCACCATTCACAATGTCTTTGAGCGCCACGGCATCGGCCGATGTGCGTGGAATTACAAGGAGCTGGATTTCGGCCTGTCCCGCTTTTCAGAGACAGAACGGACGGAGCTGCTGCAATATCTCTAAAACGAGCATGCCTGTTCCGGAAGCAAAACAACAGCAGCCTCTGTGCATAGGATGGGCAGCAATACAGAAACCTTGCCCCGAAGCGTTTCAAAGCGCTTCGGGGCATCGTTTTTTTGACTGTTCCGGTTTTCTGTTTCGTTTGTCTGGCATTTCTCTCGCAAAGCATTGCCCCCCGGTGCAGTGCAGCGGGGGGCAGAGCGGTTTACTTGTTCAGGTTAGCCTCGATCTTGTCGAGTACGTCACGCAGAGCCTGCGGAACACGGCCGCCCTTGGCAGCAATGTCCTCGTCATAGTAACGGCGCATCTCAGCGATTTCCTTCTTCCAGAGGTCAGGATCCACTTCGAGGAGCTTGTCCATGATGGCGGGTGTTACCTCGTCCTCAATGCCCTCTACATTGATGTCGCCCTTCTTCGGCAGGAAGCCGATCGGGGTCTCAACAGCGTCAACCTCGCCCTCGCAGCGCTTGATGATCCAGTCGAGGACTCTCATGTTGTCGCCAAAGCCCGGCCAGATGAAGTTGCCGTTCTCGTCCTGCTTGAACCAGTTAACGTTGAAGATCTTCGGAGCCTTGTCACCGAGCTTCTCGCCCATTTCGAGCCAGTGTGCCCAGTAGTCACCGACATTGTAGCCGATGAACGGCTTCATAGCCATCGGGTCATGACGCAGAACACCAACTGCACCGGTAGCGGCAGCAGTGGTCTCGGAGGATACAGCAGAGCCCATGTAGGTGCCGTGTGTCCAGTCAAAGCTCTGGTATACCAGCGGAGTTGTGGAAGCACGGCGGCCGCCGAAGATCATAGCAGTGATCGGCACGCCATCCGGATTGTCGAATTCCGGAGACAGGCACGGGCAGTTTACTGCCGGAGCGGTGAATCTGGAGTTCGGATGTGCCAGAACCTTCTTCTTGCCGGTCTTCTCGTCGATCTGGGAAGTCCACTCCTTACCGTTGCACTTGATGCCGGTCCACTCGGTTGCATCCTCAGGTGCATTGTCGGAGAGCTTCTCCCACCAAACGGTGTTGTCGGAGTTGTCAAGGGCAACATTTGTGAAGATTGCGTTCTTCTTGGTGGCAGCCAGTGCATTCGGGTTGGACTTTTCGTTGGTACCCGGTGCTACACCGAAGAAGCCGTTCTCCGGGTTGATGGCATACAGTCTGCCATCCTTGCCGGGCTTGAGCCATGCGATATCATCACCAACGGTGAATACCTTATAGCCATTCTTGCGGTAGCCCTCCGGCGGGATGAGCATTGCCAGGTTGGTCTTGCCGCAGGCAGACGGGAATGCAGCGGTGATGTACTTGGTCTCGCCGTTCGGCTTCTGAACGCCCAGGATGAGCATGTGCTCAGCCATCCAGCCCTCGTTCTTGCCCTGGAAGGAAGCAATACGCAGTGCAAAGCACTTCTTGGACAGGATGACGTTGCCGCCGTATGCGGAGTTGATCGACCAGATGGTGTTGTCCTCCGGGAACTGCACGATATAGCGCTTCTCAGGATCCACATCAGCCTTGGAGTGCAGGCCTCTTACGAAGTCATTGGAATCGCCCAGCTTATCGAAAGCAGCCTTGCCCATTCTGGTCATGATGTTCATGTTCAGAACAACATAGATCGAGTCAGTCAGCTCAACACCGACCTTGGAGATCGGGGAAGCAACCGGACCCATGCTGTACGGGATAACGTACATGGTCTGACCCTTCATGGAGCCATCGTACATCGGACGCAGTTTTGCATACATCTCCTGCGGATCCATCCAGTTATTGGTAGGACCTGCGTCCTCCTTCGTTCTGGTGCAGATGAACGTTCTGTCCTCTACACGGGCAACGTCATTCACAGCGGTTCTGTGATACAGGCAGCCCGGAAGCTTCTCGTCGTTCAGGTGCCACATCTTATTCGGATCGCCGTCCGGGAGAGATGTGACCTCTTCGATCAGCTTGTCAAGCTGCTCCTTAGATCCGTCGATCCATACTACCTTGTCCGGCTTGCACAGATCAATGCATTCCTGAACCCAATCCAGAACCTTCTGGTTGGTCGTCAGTGCGCCTTCTAATGCCATAGGTATTACCTCCTTGAAATTCCGCCGGAGAGCGAACCCTCCGGGGTTTTTGGCCACTTTGATAAGAAAGCATCAAAGTATTCCATTATTATTATAACCGATTCGGAGAAAATTGTCAAGAGAATCACACACGGACTTTCAATATTTTTCCGGTAAGCGCTAACTTACCTTAATAATAGATAGAATACAGGGCAATCAGACCCCAAGAAGTTCCTTCTGCTCAGCGAGGCGGGCAAGATCCTCCGGGGTGGTGCCTGCTTCGAGCAGTGCCAGAGCAAGCGCCTGCGCTTCCCGGACATCCGATGTGAAGCCGGTCAGGCTTGTCCGGTGGACGCTGCCGGGAGATTCAATCACCAGGCTCAGCCGGATCGGATGACCGCTGCCGGTGACCCGGTAGACGATGCCGGAATAGCCGGTGCATTCAAGATAGGTGACGGGCGGTACAGACTTGCGGTGAAAAAAGGAAAACAGCATAATGATCGCTCCTCTGGTATCAGATTGGTAAGCCGCTCAGGGATTTCCTGAACGGGTATGCCTATAGTATACCACAGGAGCGGTGCGGACTCTGTCGAAACGGGGTGCGCAGCCCTGAAAAAAACGCACCCGGAAAATCCGGGTGCGCTTGTAAGAAAAGCATTCATGATATTGTAAAGCGGCTGCTTTCAGGGCTTTGTCCCATTGCGGATCAACCTGCGTTTCCTGCGCTTATTCCATTCGCCTGACGCTGTTCCGGAGAACCATTTTGCCGCAGACCGTGACTGTGCTGCGGTTTGCCTGGGGGTGGGTGATGCGGGAGCGGATCTGTGCGGCACTTGCATGTGCCATACCGTCGAGATCGACACTGTAGGTGGTGAGTGATGGGCCGTGGAGGGCAGGTGTGCCGAAATCGTCAAAGCCCACAACGGTGATATCCTCCGGTACCCGGATGCCCTTTTCCTCTAAATGCCGGCAGACGGTGAACGCAGTCAGGTCGCAGTTGCAGACCAGCGCCGTGGCAAGGTCAGTGATGTTTTCCGGGATGCTGAAGCGGAAGGAACCGTCTGCATAACGATCAGGGAACAGCAGGTCGGGGGAGGGGGAGAGCCCAGCCTCCGTGAGGGCTCTGCAAAAGCCGTAATAGCGGTCGGTGATGCTGCTTGTTGCGCCGAGCGTGCCGACGAAAGCGAGCTTCCGGTGTCCCTGACGGATGAGGTAGTCTGTCATTGTACACATTCCGTAATAGCCGTCCGAGATGACAGTATCATAAGGCAGGCGTGTCTCATAGGTGTCAAGCATGGTCAGCGGGATGCGCAGCTTGCCGAGCATCTTCATATAGGGCAGGCCGAGCGTTCCCATGGCGATCAGCCCGTCTGCACGGTGCTCCTGCACAATGCGGGGAATGGCGCAGGTCTCCTCGTCCTCGGCACTGATGACCTCCAGAAAGCCGAAGTCGCCGCTTGCGGAGAGATGCGAGAGCAGCCGCTCGTACAGGCTCCAGTAAAAGGAGGAGCCACGTTCCAGATAGCGCCCTGCCGTAAGAATGCCGATGACATAGCTTTCGGAGCTGGTGGATTTGGCAGTATAGCCCAGTTCCTCAGCGATTTTGATGATCTGCGCCCGCAGCTCATCACCGACACCGTCCTTTCCACGGAGTGCCTTGGAGACAGTGACGACACTGACGCCGAGTTTTTCGGCAATATCTGCCATTCTGACGGACTTAGCCATAAGCATGGCCTCCTTCCTCAGGGTGTGTTATTATGAACAGTATAACATAGATTTACTTAAATTGCAAGTGGTTTTTACTCATTTTTATATTTTTTTTCCTTAAATTTTGATATTCTTGTTACCATACCGCAGCCAGCAGGAAATCGTTTTCTGCGCATCCGGGAATGAGCAGAATGCGTTTTATATCCAAAAGGTGGATGTTTTTCTCAATAATGAATAATTTGTGAACATGTTTAGATGATTTTTCCTTAATAATAATTTTACAACATTTTCAGGTGAAAATTGCCCAAAATCCATTGACAGAACCAAAAAACAATTGTATAATGGAATCACAAAGGAACAACCGCTTTCATAAAGAGGACTGCGGCAGCCGAGCGCTAAGGCTGCTGCGGGCACACTGCAAACGGAGGGGAAACGATATGAAGAACAAAGTGAAAGGCAGATTCCTGTCCGCTGTATCCGCTGCTGCACTGGCGGTTACGGCACTGGGCAGCTTTTCTGCCGCCATCCCGGCCGGCGCTGAGGGGCTGACCGGTCAGGATGCGAAGGGGATCACCTCGAAAATGGTGATCGGCTGGAATCTCGGCAACACGCTCGATTGCAGCGGCACAAAGTACAAGCCTACGGATGCACCCAAGAAGTTCGTGACCGAATGGGGCAACCCGGAGCCGACGGCTGAGCAGTTCCAGGCCGTCAAGGACGGCGGATTCAACACGATCCGTATCCCGACAACCTGGTACCAGCACATTGAGTGGGACGATGCTTCCCAGATGTATGTCGTCAATGAGCAGTGGATGGACTATGTCAAGCAGACGGTGGATTATGCCTATGACCGTGACATGTTCATCATTCTGAACATTCACCATGAGGACTTCATCAATGCCAAGCAGTTCACCGACGACACCTATAAAGATGCTGCACAGAAGATGAAGGACATCTGGACACAGGTGGCGGAAACCTTCAAGGACTATGACCAGCATCTGATCTTCGAGGGCATGAACGAGCCTCGTCAGACCGGCAATCCCGCTGTCAACGAGTGGGGCGATGGTACGGATGACGGCGGCTACACGACAAAGTACATCAACGACCTGAATGCCGTGTTCGTCAACACTGTCCGTTCCAACGGTTCTGCGGCGAATAAAGAGCGTCTGCTGATGCTGCCGGGCTACTGCGCCTCCAACCAGCAGAAGGCAATCCGTGGCATCGAGATTCCTGCCGGTGCAGGCAATGTGGCACTCTCTGTCCATGCCTACACGCCGTACTACTTCACGATGGCAACGGATTCCAAGGCAAACCACCAGTTCCCCGGTGCTTCCGGCTGGGGTGCGGATTACGAGAAGGAGCTGTCCGACATGTTCAGCTATCTCGGCCAGATCCAGAACGAGAAGAATGCGCCGGTTATCATCGGTGAGTTCTCGGCTTCCAACTTCGGCAATACTGAGGATCGCTGCCGCTGGGCAACCTATTACCTGAGCAAGGCCAAGGAGCAGGGCATCCCGTGCGTTCTGTGGGACAACAATGCGCCGTCTGCCAACGGCGGTGAAGCGCATGGCTATCTGTACCGCAAGGGCAATACCTGGTATCCGGATTCCAAGCCTGTCGTTCAGGCCATGATGGATGTATACGGTGTACAGGCAGTGCTGCCGGATTATCAGGAAGTGACCGAGCCGAAGTTTGATTTTGCCAATCTCCCGATTGGTGACAACTGGGTGGAGCTGTACAAGAATGAAGCCGGCGATGCGCTGGAGGTATGGGATAACTTCTCTGTTCCGGGCTGGGAGCAGTATGTGAACGAGAACTATGACCTGGTGCTGTTCTATGAGAGTAAGAACGCTCCTGAGCTGGTGTTGCAGGGTGACGGGAAGGATTCCTGGAACCGTATTGCATCGAGCGATGACAGCGAGACACCGTTTACGATGACCTTCACTTATGATGACATCAAGGCTGCCATGACATCGGAGTCTGTTGCGGACATGAAGAATCTCTTTGTCAGCGCAACCCGCAGCCCGCTCACAGCCTATGGCCTGTATGCCGTACCGAAAGAAGGTGTGCCCCAACCGGCGACTGTGGGTGATGTTACTGCCGACGGCGCTGTTGATGTGCTTGATCTTGTTGCTTTGCAGAAGTATCTTCTTGCGGTACCGGGCGCAAAGGTCGATAACGACCAGGCGGACATGAACATGGATGATGTGATTGATATTTTCGATCTCGGACTGCTGAAAAGAGCTGTACTTGTGGCTGATAAAGGCTGATAGAACCGGTAGTGCCGCACAGGGCAGGCGGTGCAGGAGTGCCGCCAATCCGCCGGGCGGGCTCTGAGCGGTATTGCCGCAGCTTTAAAGGGAAAAATTTGGGTATTGTGTTATCCCCCGCATCTGTGATGCGGGGGATATTTGACATTTGCTGCCGGATGTGTTATAATGCAGACAGAGCCAGCCGCCAAC
>JAFXOO010000044.1 GCA_017528675.1 Oscillospiraceae bacterium
CAGTCAGATTTTTCGTCAGATTGTATAGAAATGACGCCGCTGGGCTGGCGCCCAGCAAGGAATTTCTGTGCAAGATGACGGAAAAGATGCAAGCAGATGTGCCGCCAAGCCGCCAGGCGGGCTTTGTGCGGTGTTGCCTTTACCGTGATAGAGAGAGAAAGAAGGGGGGGACGCTTATGCTGATGGTATTTCTGCGCAAATTTGCCGTGATGCCATTTATACCGCACCGTTATACCCCGGTCGGTGACATTGCGGTACTTGGGCTGGCGATACTGGTGTTTGTGCTGCTGTTGCAGAACTATTCGCACCGCAACAAGGGCTTCAGGCTGCTGATTAACATGCTGGCGGTGCTGGCGGTGACAACGGCTGTCAACATCTTCTATAACCAGAGCCTTTCCATTGCTGAGGCGAATCATATTCAGATTTATGTGCTGCGCATTATCCGGTATCTTGGGATTGCGTTCATGATGTTCCTGTACCTGCGGTATCTTTCACAGCCGTTCTGGATACGGGAATCTGTTCAGAAGACATATGCCGTCCGCTCCTATGTGCTGCTTGGGATAGCGCTGGTGGGGGATGTGCTGGGCACCGTGTTCCGCTTCGGATTCTATATCGGGGAGGATGGCACGGTCTATTCCGGCTTCAGCCCCTTCTTCGTCATTCTGATCTTGTCGGGCATTTCGATTTACTATACGATCATCGTGCACCGGAGCCGTGTCATTACCCAGATCTTCTGGGGGCTGCTTCTCTCCAACTGCGTGACGGTCGGGGTGCTGATCATTCAGTTTGTGCAGAATCAGGCTGCCTTCACACAGTTGGCGATCTTCTTTCCGCTTCTGGGACTGGTGTTCCTGTTCCATTCCAATCCTTACGACATTGATACCGGCGCTGTTTCGGAGAAGTATTTCTATGAGGAGCTGGGGGAGCATCTCGAAAAGGGGCGCAGAATCGTGCTGATGAGCTGCAATATGCAGAATTTTGCAGAAGCGCTCAAGTACAATAAGCGCCTGAAGATGGAGTACTACCAGTTCTTCCGCCAGAACGTGCAGAAGGGCGTGCTTTACCAGTTTCCGGACGGGCGGCTGATACTGAGCTTTGCAAAATCCTTCAGCACGCAGCAGGATGCTGTGATTGCCAGAATGCTGGAGGATTTTAAGGTCAGCTATAGCAAATTCAACATCGACTATAAGATTGTTGTGCTTGAAACGACACAGGAAATCATGCAGAGTGTGGATTATGTGCGGCTGATCAAATTTATTGAGAACACCATGCTGAGCAATACCATCTACCGGGTGCGGGAGGATGACATCCACCGCTTCTATAAGAGCGCCTATATTCTCAGCGAGCTTGAGGATATTGCTCAGAAGAAGGACCTTGACGATGAGCGGATTGTCGTCTATTGCCAGCCGGTTTTCAATCTCAGGACGGGGGCCTATGATACGGCAGAATCGCTGATGCGCTTGCAGCTTGACCGGATCGGGATGGTCTATCCTGACCTGTTTATTCCGCTTGCCGAGCAGAACGATCTGATTCATGCCATCAGCCTGATTATTCTGAACAAGACCTGCGGGGCTGTGCGGACGCTGCTTGAGGACGGGTATGATATCAAGCGCATTTCCGTTAATTTCTCGACCGTTGACCTGCGGTACGAGAGCTTCTGCAAGGAAGTGCAGCAGATCATTTCCCGCAACCAGATCGGCTATGACAAGATTGCCATTGAGATTACAGAGAGCCAGAGTGAGGCCGACTTCAAGGCCACGAAGGCGAAGATCATCCAGCTTCAGCGGCTTGGTATCAAGTTCTATCTGGATGATTTCGGAACGGGGTATTCCAATTTCGAGCGTATCATGGAAATTCCGTTTGATATCATCAAGTTTGACCGCTCGCTGCTGCTCGAATGCAGCCGGAGCGAGGCCTCCTACTACATGGTCAGTACGTTTGCACGGATGTTTACAGACCTGCAATACGCCATCCTGTTCGAGGGCATCGAGAGCGAGGAGGATGAGTCTGCCTGCGAGCAGATGCATGCCAGCTATTTGCAGGGGTACAAGTATTCCAAGCCCATCCCGATAGACCAGCTCAAATCCTTTCTGTATAAAAAAGATGCTTCCTGATACGGATTCCCCCGACCAATGCCAACAACTTAAGCTTTTTTGTCGGCTTGCGCCGACTCAGGAGGGGCTGCTCGCCCCTCCTAAACCACCCTCGGCAGGGCGGTGACCGCCCTGCACCCACAGGTTTTATTCTGCTAAGTTGTTAGCATTGTTCCCCCGACCGCCGCCGGATGTGAACGGACGGCAGCGGGGGATAGCGGAGGCCTATAGAACTGAAGATCCCCGGAGCATTCCGATGTGCTCCGGGGATCCTGTATAATATGGGGATGTGGGGGTCAGATCAATGAGCTGGGCAGACGGTACTTCTGGGAGAACAGCTCGAAGCTCTCGTTGAAGTTCTTGTTGCCGAATTTCACCTTGTTCAGGTAGCTGTGTGTTTCGAACATGTTGTGGGATGTTTCGATGACGGATACGGCGATATTGGAGCAATGGTCGCTGACACGCTCAAAATTGACGAGGATGTCGTTGAGGACAAAGCCCATCTCGATGGTGCAGGTGCCCTTCTGGAGGCGCTTGATGTGGTTCGCCTTGATGTCACGGGTCAGGTAATCAATGACCTGTTCGAGCGGCTCAATATTAGCTGCCTCGACTTCGTTGTGGGATTTATAGACCTGGTAGGTATTCTGGAGGATTTCCTCAAGAGCGGCTGTGAGAACATCCAGCTCCTGACGGGCACCCTCCGAGAATTCCAACGCACGGTTATGGATTTCCTCGGCACTCTGGACAATGTTGATGGCGTGGTCACCGAGCCGCTCGAAATCACCGATGGCACGCAGCACACGGGAGGATACCGCACTGTCTCGTTCCGTCAGCGCCATGGAAGTGAGCTGTACAAGCGAGGAGCCGATACGGTCTTCGTAGTTATCGAGCATTTCTTCATTCTCATAGACCTTTTTGGATAGCTTTTCGTCGAAATCCGTGAGAAGCGAAATACTGAGCAGAACGGTTTCTACAGCGAGCAGCGCCATATTCTGGGAGGCGTTTTCGCACTCCGCCACGGCAACAGAAGGCGTTTTCAGCAGACGTTTGTCAAGCAGCGCATGCTGGTGCCGGAGGTCGTCGGAGCCGTTTCCGTCCGGGAGGATGAAATTGGCAATTTTTTCGAGATACTTGGAAAACGGCAGCAGCAGGAAGGTTGTCAGGATGTTGAATACCGTGTGGACAATGGCGATGCCGATGGAGTTGATGGTCCAGGACGAGAATTCAAAGCCGACTGTCATATCCAGTATCTCATAGATCGTCAGGAAAATGACTGTTCCGATGACATTGAAGGCGATATGGATGACACCAACCTTCTTGGCATTGCGGTTGACACCGATCGACGAAATCAGCGCAGTCACGCAGGTACCGATATTCTGACCCATGATGATCGGGATGGCCATGCCGAATGTAATGGTTCCGGTGTTGTCTGCGAGGGTTTGCAGGATACCAATGGAAGCGGCAGAGCTCTGGATGATGCCGGTGACGCCGGTACCTACAAGCACACCGAGAATGGGGTTATCAAACTTGGTGAGGAGCTGCTGGAACTCTGCGGAATCCTTGAGCGGGCTGACGGCGTCCTTCATCAGCACCATGCCGTACATCAGGACAGCGAATCCGACCAGAATGTTGCCGATGTTCTTTTTGTGGCTGGTGCCGGTGCTCTTGGACATCATGAGCAGGGCGCCGACCAGAGCAAACAGCAGCGAAAAATACTCCGGATTGAGCAGTGAAAGCCACAGCGGGCCCTCTGTATCAACCCCCATCAGGCAGAGCAGCCAGGTTGTGAATGTCTTGCCGATGTTGGCGCCGATGATGACAACGACCGTCTGCGAGACTTCCATGACACCGCAGTTGACCAGACCCACGAGCATGACCGTGAGTGAGGAGGAGGATTGCAGCACGATGGTGATGGCGGTTCCAAGCAGAAGGCTCAGCGCCCAGTTTGAGGTAAGCTTCTTGAGCGCCTGTTCCATTTTGCCGCCAGCCATTTTCTCAAGGCCGGAGGACATGACGCTCATACCATAGAGGAAGAATGCCAGACCGCCGATGACCATAATCACGGCGAGCACGATGTCTTTGACTTCCATAAGCGAACCGCCTTTCCTGTGATAGGGGAGGATCCGGATGATACCAATTCTATCATACCCGGCTTAAAATACCATTGAATTCTTTCTGCTCATTTTTATTGTAGCAGGAGAATATCAAATCCGGGATAAGGGAATGTTAAATGTAAGTTAAATCGGAAATCTGATGAACAGAACGGGCGCTGGGTTCTATTGACATTCAGCGGATTCCATGCTATAATAAATTATTATCCTATAATACCGGAGGTTCACTATGAAAGAAAAAAGCAAAAAGAAGCCTGTTCTCATTGTACTGGGCGTGATTCTGGCGCTCATTGCCGTCATTGTGACTGTGCTGGCGGTCAACGCTTCCAGGAACATGAAGGCGATGAATGCGATGATTGACCAGGGACTGAATGAGGTAAAGGCGCATTATACCCTTACACCCTGCGATGCGGGAGCGTACACAGATCAGACGATGTACGGCGTGATGAAATTCCACACGGAGCAATATGAGGTGGAAAACCTCGGCAATCTCTCGGTCATGACCACCAATATGGGCATGATGCAGATGGTATCCTTCATGATTACGCCGTTTGAAAAGAATGTGCCGCTGTGTACACTTGATTTTATGTACATTATGGGCAACCGGAAATCCTACGTTGAATTCTATGATCTTGCAGGGAATACGGAATCGGCGGAATATGATGGTGTGATTGATGCGCTCCGGGAGACAGGGCAGCACTATGCGGATGTGCCGGAGCTGGAGCTCAGCGAGACATGGTATGACAGCCTTCTTTCCGTCGTGATGCACAAGAGTCTGACCGGCAAGGAGGAGGAGCGCAATACGGCGCTGTTCTGTGATATGCTGAAGGCCTATCTCGATGCCTCCGCCGCACTGCCGCAATGCACGCCTGAGGAGGCTGCGGCACAGCTTGACAAAACAGAAAATTACAGCAACGGCCTGATCGAAAAGGGCGGCGTTTCCACGGATGCGTTCAAGAAGGCGTTCGGTGAGGAGACAACCCGTGACTTCTTCAATAAGGTGTTTTTCGGCACGGATCGTTACCGGGAGACCCCGTGAAGCCTGCCGGATACAGCAAAAAAAGCCCCGATGATGCGTGTCATCGGGGCTCAGTCTGTCAAAAAAGCTGTTTTGCAGGGTTCGGGGCGGCAGCCCTGATCAG
>JAFXOO010000409.1 GCA_017528675.1 Oscillospiraceae bacterium
ATATCACACTGATCTTTGCGCTCGTACCGCTCGACTGCATGGCATATCCCCTGCTGGCACGCTCCGGGACGCTGGAAAGTGCCTTTATGGCGAACCGCCTGAGCTATATCAGTGCGTGCTTTCTGATGCTCATTATCATGCTCAGCGTGTTCAGCCTGTGCAAGATCCGGCTGCATAAGCTGCTGCGGCTCGGTCTGTTTGTCCTCAGCACAGTCGTCTATCTGTCCGCCATCCAGGGCGATCACCTGCAACTGTTCTACAAGAGTCTCTCGATGGAGCTCGTGGACAGCATCCCGGTGTTCCGCAAGGAATACGGCATCATGCATGATGTGTTCCTGGGCATGATCTTTCTGTACTATGCCATGAGTCTCGGCGCCATGATCTATAGCCTGTTCAGGAACAAGCAGGTTTCCCGGAAAAATATCTTTCTGCTGTTTCTGCCGATTCAGGTCTCGATGCTCTGCTATTTCGGCGGCCGCTTCTTCACCGATCAGATCGAGCTGATGCCGGCAGGGCTTGTGTTCGCACAGATTGTCTACCTCATCATCGCCCACCGTCTCTCCCTCTATGATATCACCGACACGGGCATTGACTCGATGGTCGAGCGTGGCGATACGGGCTTTGTATCGTTTGATTTCGGCTTCAATTACCTCGGCAGCAACGAAACCGCCAGAGACATTCTGCCCGGTCTCCGGGAGCTCACGGTGGACAGACCGCTCAGCCTGCACAAGCCCGTGATGGATACTGTCATGCCGTGGCTCAAGCGGTTTTCCACTGACCAGACACAGGATAAATTCTACTACGAAAATGGGGAAAGCATCTTTCTGGTGAATGTCACCTACCTGTTCGACGGCCAGCACAAGCGTGGCTACCAGCTTTTCCTCACAGATGATACCCAGAACCAGAAGTACATTTCCCTCCTCAACCACTATAACACCTCGCTCCAGGCGGAGGTTGAGGAAAAGACCGCCCACATCATCGAGATGCACAACAAGCTCATCACGAGCATGGCGGCGATGGTGGAAAGCCGTGACAATTCCACCGGCGGCCATATCAAGCGCACCAGCGAGGGCGTGCGGATTCTGATTGATGAGATGCGCAAAAATCCGGCGATACCGCTCTCCGAGAGCTTCTGCCGCTGCATCATCAAGGCAGCGCCGATGCATGACCTCGGAAAGATCGCCGTTGACGATGCTGTGCTGCGCAAGCCGGGCCGCTTCACAGACGAGGAATATGCCAAGATGAAGTCCCATGCTGCCGAGGGTGCCCGCATTGTGCATGAGGTGCTCGCCGGGACGGATGACGACGAATTCCGCCGGATTGCCGAGAATGTGGCACACTATCACCACGAGAGATGGGACGGCTCCGGCTATCCGGAAGGGCTGAAAGGCAGTGAAATTCCGCTGGAGGCACGCATCATGGCCATTGCAGATGTGTACGATGCGCTCGTCAGCAAGCGAGTATACAAGGACAGCATGAGCTTCGAGAAGGCAAATGCCATCATCATGGAAGGCATGGGCAAGCATTTTGACAAGCAGCTTGAGCCCTACTATGTCAATGCCAGACCCAGGCTTGAAGCATATTACACCAGCCTTGCACAGGCTGCGGAGGAGGCGTAGGCATGGAGCAGGTCACAATCGCAGGTATCACCGTCCCCCGCACGGCGGCACTCGCCCCGATGGCGGGGGTGGCAGATACCTCCTACCGGGCATTGTGCTGTGAAATGGGCGCAGTGATGTGCGTGAGCGAGATGATCTCTGCCAAGGGACTGTGCTACAACAGCAAGGGCAGTGCAGAACTCTGCCGTATCACGGATGCCGAACGTCCGATGGGACTACAGCTTTTCGGCAGCGAACCGGAATTTCTCGGACAGGCTGCCGCCCTGCTCCGGGAATACCGGCCTGACTGGATTGACCTGAACATGGGCTGTCCCGTTCCGAAAGTCGTCAACACAGGTGCAGGCTCATCACTTCTGAAAACCCCGGAGCTTGCTGCAAAATGTGTGGAGGCCTGCCGGAAGACAGCAGGCGTACCGGTCACGGTCAAAATGCGTATTGGCTATGAAAGCGGCGAAAATGTCGCCGTTCCCTTTGCACAGGCAATGGAGGAGGCCGGTGCCGCTGCCATTACCGTCCACGGCAGGACGAAGGCAATGCTCTATTCCGGGAAGGCAGACTGGGA
>JAFXOO010000410.1 GCA_017528675.1 Oscillospiraceae bacterium
TATCCCCCAGGACATCATTGAGGTCGCACAGCTTGAGGGTGCCAGCAGCTTCTATACCTTCCTGCACATCAAGCTGCGCTACCTCTCCCCGACCATCCTGTTCGTCACCATCCTCTCAATCATCAGCTCGTTCAAAATGTTCCGTGAGGTCTACCTGCTCACCGGAGATTACCCGTTTGAGAGCATGTACCTGCTCCAGCATTTCATGAACAACACCTTCAACTCTCTCGATTACCAGAAGCTTTCCAGCGCCGCCGTGCTGCTGTCGATTGTCATGATCGTCATCATCGGCATTCTCTTTGTCATCGAGCGGAAATTCGGGGAGGACGTGGAAGAATGATAAAACAGATCAAACGCTTCTTCAAAAAGCATTTTCTCACAGGACTGCTCTTTGTCCTGGCGCTGGTTGCTGCACTGCTGTTCATCATGCCGACGGTACTGACGATTACCAACTCCTTCATGACGGAAACGGAAATCACCGCCAATTACGGCGCCATGATAGAAAATGCCACGGCGGACAAAAAGACCTACATCTCCGCCGATCTGAACCTCAAATTCATACCCGACAAGGTCAGCCTCCAGCAGTATGCCTCTGTGCTGTTCAAAAGCCCGGATTATCTGCTGAAATTCTGGAATTCCGTGATTCTGGTCGTACCGATCACCGTATTCCAGGTGCTCCTTGCAGCGGTGACAGCCTACGGCTTTTCCCGTTACCGGGGACGTATCCGGGAGATCATCTTCTTCTCCTACATCATCCTCATGCTGATGCCCTACCAGGTCACACTCGTACCAAACTATCTCGTTTCAGACTGGATTGGTATTCTGGGCACAAGGTGGGCCATCATCCTGCCGGGCATTTTCTCGCCGTTTTCCGTCTATCTGCTGACAAAGATCATGCGCCGCATTCCGAAGGCATACTATGAGGCCGCAAGGCTGGACGGCGCCAGTGAATTACAGGTTTTTTTCCAGATCTGCCTGCCGCTCTGCCGGAGCGCCATGCTTTCCGTCGGACTGCTCGTCTTTATCGACTACTGGAACATGGTTGAGCAACCCCTGATTCTGCTGAAGGACGAAGCCCAGTACCCGCTGTCGGTGTTTCTGTCACAGATCAACACCGGCGACGTCGGACTTGCCTTTGCGGTTGCAGTTGTGTACATGATCCCTGCCCTGCTGCTGTTCCTCTATGGTGAGGAATACCTGGTGGAGGGCATTACCTATTCGGGCGGCGTCAAGGGATAGCCCCCAGATCGAAACAGGAGGAATTACAATGGAAGAAAAGAATCCGAGTGTGAAAAGACGGGAACGCATCAAGACCATCCTGATCATCTTTCTGGTGATTTTGCTGCTCCTGACGTTCTTTTCCAACACGATTATGAACCACAGCCTGCCGAGAGTATCGGCACAATATGCCGGCTATGGCACCATCAATGAGAAGGTCAGAGGCTCCGGTGTTGTATCTGCCAACCAGACCTACGAGGTGAAGGCAGAGGGCAACCGGAAGGTCGCCAGTGTTGCCGTGAAAACCGGCGACGAGATCAAGGCGGGCGACACGCTCTTTGTGCTGGAATCCTCCAGTGATGACGAGGCCATCAAGGCAGCCGAGAAAGAGCTTGAAACTTTGGAAATCGCCTATCAGAAGGCACTTCTGACTGCTGCCCCGGACTATGCTGAAAAGAACCAGGAGATTGCAGAGGCCCGTGAGGATCTGCAAACCGCCACACGCAAGCTGGCAGACGCAAGGCGCCAGAACGGTTCCGGTATCTCTGAAAGCGCCTACCGTCAGGCAACCAAGACAGTGACCGAAGCAACCGAGAGAATCACAACACTGAAGGGCTACCTCTCCTCAGCACAGAGCGGCGATCTCGACGCCATCCCTTCCGAATACACTTCCGCACAGGCATCCGCCAGATCGGACTATGACAATGCCAGCGCCGAGCTGGAGCGTGCCAAGGCAGACCTTGAAGCCAAAAGCGCCGCTGTGACTGTCTCCTCAGCAGAGCAGCAGGCCACTGTCACCACCCTTGAGCGTGCTGCTGCAACGGCGGATACCACTGCTGAGCGTGCCAGGGCCGACTATGAAGCGAGCAACGGCGACCTGACGCTGAAGCGTGCTATGGAGGATGCGCAGTCTGCTGCCAAATATGCCCGTGAGGATGCCGAATCCGCCAAAGCGCTCCTTTCTGATATCCAGGCCAGAGAGCGTGCGGTTCAGGAAGCGCAGGAAGCCGTTGACAAGGCAACAGAAGCCGTGAATCAGGCGAAAAATGCGGTAAATGACGGCGCCGGTGCTGTAACCGCTGCCATCCAGCGGGATATTGACACCGCCCAGCGTGATCTGGACGATGCCAGTGCGACAGTCGCTGCCTACGACAGCCAGGGCGAAGTGCAGGATATCTCGCTCCTTGAAGCCGATGTCACTACCAAGGAGCGCACGCTGCAATCGCTCATTCTCACGCTTGCCAAGACCAAAAAGGACGATGCCCTTGCTGAGCAGATCGCAGACCTCGATCTCGAAAGCCAGCGCTCCACCATTGAGCGCCAGAAGGAGGAACTGGAGAAGCTGAAAAAGGATTCCGGCACTATAAACGTCACCAGCAAGAATGACGGTATGGTCAGTGCAGTCAACTGTGCTGCCGGAGATGAGGTGACAGACGGCATGTCCCTGTGCACTCTGATGCTGACCGGCTCCGGCTATACCCTGCAATTTACCGTCACTGCCGAGCAGTCCCGCAAGGTAAAGCCCGGTGTCAAGGCGGAAATCACCAACAACTACTACAGCGATATCACAGCTACACTCCTGACCAATAAAGCCGATACCACGAACCCTTCCAGCAATGACAGAGTCCTGACATTTGAAATCACCGGCAGCGAAGTGACACCCGGCGAGATGCTTGCACTGTCCATCCCATGCTCCAGCCAGAACTACGACTGCGTCATCCCGTCCAGTGCCATCCAGGAGGACAACGACGGCAAATTTGTGCTCGTTATGAAAACCAAGAGCACGCCCCTTGGCAACCGTTACTATGCCCAGAGAGCAGATGTCACCGTGCTTGCCAGCGACGAGGTCAACAGTGCTGTTCAGGGCGATATTCTGTTCTCCGACTTCGTCATCACCACCTCCGAAAAGCCCCTGAAACCTGGCAACCAGGTACGGATGGAGGAGTGAACATGAAAATCGGAAAGAAGCAGATTGTGCTGTGCTGCGCCGCATTGCTTTCGCTTCTCCTCTCCGGCGTACTGATGCTGATCAGCCGAATCACCGCAGGCAGTCTGCTGAGCCAGCAGGCTGCTGAGCGCTGGTCATCCGCCAGCGACGCTGCACAGATCAGCGTTTTCGCCGGCAGCAATGCCTCTTTTTCATCCGCCACAGTAGAACAGATTGAGGACGCCGTGAATTCTGCGCTCAAACAGGCAGCGATGGAGCAGCAGAAGGACGGTCCCCGTCTGTGGTACGATGCCTACAGCAGCAACGTGGGACAGATGCAGATGCGTGGCAAAAAGCGTGGAACTGCATCCGTTGAGGTCACAGCCGTCGGCGGGGATTTCTTTACCATGCATCCGTTGCAGCTCCTGAACGGGAACTATCTCTCCAAAGATGATCTGATGCAGGATCGTATTGTGATCGACGAAACTCTCGCCTGGCTTCTGTTCGGCTCGTCAAATGTCAGCGGAATGACGGTCACGGTGGACGGCAGGAGTATTCCGGTGGCAGGCGTGGTACGTCTGGAACAAGACAATGCCACCCGCAAGGCCGCAGGTGAAGCGCCGAGAGCCTTCATGCCCTATGCGCTGTACAATGCGTTGCAGGGCGGATATGAATCCGATGCTGCAACCGGCAGCAGCATCACATGCTATGAAATCGTCATGCCCGACCTGGTACGAGGATATGCCCTCAAAACCATTACAGATGCCGTCGGGAGCAGCGACCAGACTGATCCTGCTATAAAGCTTGTGCAGAACACAGGGCGTTTCTCACTTAGTAACCGCTGGAAAACAGCAACAGGGCTTTCAGATATGGTCATCATCCCTGACAGCATGTCGTATCCTTATTGGGAAAATGCCGCAAGAATCCGCAGTTTCGAGCTTGGTCTGCTGCTCTGGCCGGAGCTGCTGCTGCTCATCTTCCCGGTTGTGACAGGCGTACTGCTCCTCTGGAAGGCATACCGCCGTCTGGAACGCACGATCAGCGAACGCCGGCTTGCCCGCAAGAACCGCTACCGCACAACGCTGGATATCCAGGTATAAACAAGAGACAGCCGCCGGAAAGGGCGGCTGTCTCTTTGTCTTTCCAGAGGATACCTGAACACATCTGCCAAGACTCAGGAATCCCCACCTCCGGCGAATTGCAGGAAGGTATTATCCCAAAATATACATATAGCAGATTCCCATCCACTCTCTGAGCCAGTAGGTCGGCACCAGATACCACGAGGTTTTCGCAGAGATCTTGTCAGACGAGAGCCGTAGCCGCTTTGCAATCGAACCTGCACGGAACTGGTGAAATCCATCCGTGACCAGAATGATATCATAGCCCCAGTCGTGCTCCTCCAGAATATGCCGTGCATTGCTGAGGTTCTCGTAGGTGCTGGTCGAATTGCCATCCTGACAGATACGGTCTGCATCCACGCCGTGCTGTTCCAGATAATTCGCCATGCAGGCGGCCTCGGTCATGGACTCGTCCGTCCCCTGTCCGCCACAGACGATCACCGGCACATCCGGATGCTCCGTCAGATAGGGCAATGCCGCATCAAGGCGACGCTTCAGCATCAGAGAAGGTTGCTCACCCCGCACCTTGCAGCCAAGGATGACCACTGGGTGCTCCCCCTTTGGTTTATCTGCCATGGAAGAAAGCATGCAAATGCTGAACACAATGCCCAGTACCGCCATCAGGGTCAGCACACCTGCAAGCAGACAGATCACAAACCGGCCAGTTCCTGTCAGCCACGCCTTCATCAGCAGCGGCGCCACAATGGAATTCGCAGCAAAGCAGAACAGTCCGATCAGAGACAGCACAATGCCGGCAATCACTCCGGAATTCCGGATTCCTACGAAGACCGGCAGAATGAAGAATAACAGCAGTATTCCACACACTGCGCTGCCCGCAATCCTCAACCATACAGGGAGTACAAACATAGTCTGTCCCTCCCCTGTTACAGCGGATTGACAGTGAGCCTTGCCACGCCGGAATCAATCGCTGCCTGCGCCACAGCCTTCGCAACAGCAAGCGCCACACCTCTGTCAAAGGCATCCGGAAGGATAAAGTCTGTTGAGAGCTGATCGTCCGTCACATAGCCGGCAATGGCCTTGGTAGCGGCAACCTTCATCGCCTCATTGATATCCCTTGCCCGTACAGCAAGCGCTCCCTTGAACACACCCGGAAATGCCACAACATTGTTGATCTGGTTCAGGAAATCACTGCGGCCCGTACCGACAATGTAAGCGCCGGCCTCTCTGGCAAGATCCGGCATGATTTCAGGGGTGGGGTTTGCCATTGCAAAAACAAACGGCTTCTCATGCATTGTCTTTATCATTTCCTGAGTCAGCAGTCCCGGCCTGGATACGCCGATAAACACATCTGCTCCCTTCACTGCATCTGCCAGCTTGCCGTGCAGACAATTCTTGTTGGTCATAGCAGCAATCTCGTTATGCGCAGGATTCTCATAGTGCTCGTCTCTTGCAAGCGCACCGCAGAGATCCACCATCACAATATTGCCCACACCGATATGCAGCAGATGCTTTGCAATGGCGATACCGGCAGAGCCTGCGCCGTTGATGACAATTTCCAGCTCCTCCGGCTTCTTTCCGGCTGCACGGCAGGCATTGAGCAGCGCAGCACCGACCACGATTGCCGTGCCGTGCTGGTCATCATGGAATACCGGAATATCAAGCTTTTCCTTGAGCCTTGCCTCGATTTCAAAGCAGCGGGGTGCAGCAATATCCTCCAGATTGATGCCGCCGAAGCTCAGTGCAATATTGGCAATGGTGTTGACAATCTCATCCGTGTCCTTGGAATTGACACACAGCGGGAATGCATCCACATCGGCAAATTCCTTGAACAGCGCACATTTTCCCTCCATCACCGGCATACCCGCCAGGGGGCCAATGTCACCGAGTCCGAGCACTGCCGTGCCGTCCGTGATGACTGCCACCAGATTGTGGCGCCGTGTCAGCGTATACGAGAGCTCCGGATCCTTCTGGATCTCCAGACAAGGCTGTGCCACGCCCGGCGTATATGCCAGCGAGAGCGCCTGTCTGTCCTGGATGGAGGTGCGGGAAACGACCTCGATCTTCCCGCCCCACTCTCTGTGCTTTTCAAGTGATGCCTGCATAATGTCCATGTTTCTTTCTCCTTACATCCTTACTATAGTCACGCCTGCCCGGCGTAGGGTTACCAGATATAATCCTCGATTTTTGCATTGGGGTCGGCACCGGCAGCAGCGCTGTATGCCAGTACAATGGATGCATCAATTGCATTCACATCCCCGTCAGCATTCACATCCCCGGCACTCAGAAACTGTCCCGGAACCTGATATGCAAGACCTGCGCTGTGGGACGCTGCATAAATCAGAATCGCACTTGCATCGCTGGCATTGACATCCTTTGTGCCATTTGCGTCACCAGGCATCCGCTCCGGAATATACTGGTTCTCAAAGACAACCGGCGTACTGTTACTGTCGTATTCACCAACCAGGAACATGGTCCAGTAATAGCGGTACATTCCCTCCGGGTCATATGTGTAGCCAATGCCGATATGTGTATAGTCCTTGCCGAGGATATTGTCACGGTGCTTTGTGGATTTCATCCACTGCTCAAACGTTGCAACCGGCGTTGCCCTACCGCAAGCAATATTCTCACCGGCCACATTGTAGAAAAACTTGTCATCCTTCATGACGGTATAACAGTCACGGCCGTCCGGACGGTCATGATCAACTACCACCGTCAGCTCCTCAGCCCGCACCTGTGCATAATGGTTCATAACCGGAAGAATCGACAGCTCCGGAAGATGATTTGCCGCCCGTGCATTATTGACCTGGTTGACAATGATTTCTGTATATTCCTTCAGCACCTCAGCATCCGGTGTTTCCGCAGCCGCACTGACGCTGGTGCGCAGTCCGCCGAACGGTACCGCTGCCAGCACCAGCAGTGCAGCCAACAGCCTGTTTCTCAGTTTCATAACAGCACTTCCTTTCTATGGAGCTTCGCAGATACGCACGGGGAGCCCCGGACCCATCTGCCTATTCTTATTTTACCATTCCCGCTGTCAAAAGTCAAGCATATTTTATGAACAAAACTGGTCATTTTGTCCTGAATTACGGAACAC
Organism: Oscillospiraceae bacterium; assembly: GCA_017528675.1. GTDB lineage: Bacteria > Bacillota > Clostridia > Oscillospirales > Ruminococcaceae > UBA3855. Next base: position 7,319 of record JAFXOO010000410.1, read on the forward strand.
TTCTGAATTTTTCAGAAAAGTACTTTTCTTTTCACGCAAAATATGCTATAATAAATAAGAATGAGCCCCTACGGGCAGTATACAGGAGGTAGTATTATGCGTGCTGTCATCACAGTCATCGGTAAGGATACCGTCGGAATTCTCCACAAAGTAAGCGGTATCTGCGCCGGTCACAATGTCAATGTCATCGAGGTCACCCAGAGCGTCTTGCAGGAGATGTTTGCGATGATAATGCTGGTGGATATCTCCGGCATCAAGGGAGATTTTTCCGCACTTACAGATGAAATGACCGCTCTGGGCAAGAACGAGGGTCTTGCCATCCACTGCATGCATGAGGATATTTTCAATTCCATGCACCGCATCTGATTCTACGCAGCTATTGAAGGAGTGAAACCATGCTGAATACATTTGATATTCTGGAAACCATCCGGATGATACAGGATGAGTGTCTGGATATTCGCACCATCACAATGGGCATTTCGCTGCTGGACTGCATCGACCCGGACATCGACAAAGCATGTGAGAAAGTCTACAACAAAATCACATCCAAGGCCGCCCGTCTGGTCGAGGTTGGCGAGCAGATTGAAAAGGAATACGGCATTCCGATCGTCAACAAGCGTATTTCTGTGACGCCGATTGCCATGCTGGCAGCCGCCTGCCCTGATGCAGACCCGGTACAGTTTGCACTGACGCTCCAGAAGGCAGCGGACACTTGCAGAGTCAATTTCCTCGGCGGCTATTCCGCACTGGTGCACAAGGGCTTCAGTGCCGGTGATCTGGCACTCATCAAGTCCATTCCGAGGGCGCTTTCCCTGACAAACAACGTTTGTTCCTCCGTCAACATCGGCTCCACCAGAAGCGGCATCAATATGGATGCAGCGGCGCTGATGGGAAAGATTGTACTGGAATCGGCGCAGATCACGGCTGACCGCCAGTGCATCGGCCCTGCAAAGCTTGTTGTTTTCTGCAATGCTGTTGAGGACAATCCGTTTATGGCAGGCGCCTTCCACGGTGTAGGTGAACCCGACTGCGAAATCCATGTCGGCGTATCCGGCCCCGGTGTTGTCCGTGCCGCCATCACCAAATATCCCGATGCCACCATTGACGAGCTTGCAGATGTCATCAAAAAGACCGCCTTCAAGATCACCCGCATGGGTCAGCTTGTCGGCGCAAGAGCCTCCCGGATGCTTGATGTGCCGTTCGGAATTGTGGATCTGTCTCTGGCACCGACACCGGCAGTCGGGGACTCCGTGGCACATATTCTCGAAGGGATGGGCCTTGAGCAGTGCGGTACTCACGGCACAACCGCAGCGCTGGCACTCCTGAATGATGCCGTCAAGAAGGGCGGCGTCATGGCATCTTCCAATGTCGGCGGACTGTCCGGCGCCTTCATTCCGGTATCAGAGGATCAGGGCATGATTGATGCCGCCATTGCCGGCACGCTCTGTCTTGAAAAGCTCGAAGCCATGACAGCGGTATGCTCCGTCGGTCTGGACATGATCGTTGTACCCGGCGACATCACTGCCGAAACGATCTCCGCCATCATTGCCGACGAAGCTGCCATCGGCATGGTCAACAACAAGACCACGGCAGTACGCGTGATTCCGGCCATCGGCAAGCAGGAGGGCGATATGCTTGAATTCGGCGGTCTGCTTGGCTCCGGCCCGGTCATGCCGATCAACCGTAAATCTCCGGCGAAGTTCATCGCCCGTGGCGGCCGTATCCCTGCCCCCATGCACAGCATCAAAAACTAAGGCAGCAGGATTGCCCCCAGCGGCTTCAAGTCGGTACTCCTATAGAAGTATATAAGTCATGCGATGCCTCGCTGCATTATTCCTTTTGGGAAAGAAGCAATTGTGGATACAAATAAACAGAGCATACGCTTTATTGTTTAATTGGGAGAATCCTGCCAGCGGCACCCCCGCAAATTCTGATTCATCTGAGCAGTCAAATCCATACAATGCCCCGAAGCACCTTGAAATGCTTCGGGGCAAGCCTTCTATATGGGTTCCTGTCTTACGCCACAATAAAAAACAGCCCGTACAACAGTACAGGCTGTTTTTGGTTTTACAGGAATTTGTAGGTCGGGCCGGTATACTGGAACGGTCCGAATGCCAGAATGCAATAGAAGACGTTCGGGAGGAACAGACAACCCAGACCCATTGCTATGCCCTGGCCATAAGCCTGTGCCAGCCGGATTGAGAACATAATGTAAACAATGATGTTCAGAATCGGCACCAGCAGCAGCAGGCACTTCCAACCGGAACCGTACACAAGGCGGAACTGAACCCATACGTTGTAAAGCGGGATGATGGCCTGCCAGCCAGCTTCGCCGCCCTTCTCAAACAGGAACCACCATGCAACGATACCAATAATGGAAATTGCAAGGCTCAGAATCGAAGAACCCACGCCGCCGCCGGAAGAAGTCTGCTGATAGGAATCCATAAAACTACTGTAATCCATATTTACACTCCTTTCAAATGATTGTAAGTTTAGTATACATCATTCCCTGGAAAATGTCAATAGCTTTTTTGAAAAAACTACTGAAAATCAAAAAATCA
>JAFXOO010000411.1 GCA_017528675.1 Oscillospiraceae bacterium
CTTTCATTGCTTCAATCGTGCGGGCAATCTCGTTGATCATGTTGCCCTCCACGCAGCGCTTTGCCTGCCGGACGGCGTTGAAAAACGCCTTTGCATCCGAACTGCCGTGCGCTTTGATGACGGGACATGCAGCGCCGAGGATGACACCGCCGCCCTCCTCTTTATAATCCATCTGCTTCCGGAATGCCTTGATCTTGCCAAGGATAAAGAGCGCTGCCAGCTTGCCGCTGCCGCTGAACCAGTCCTGGAGCTTGTCCCGGAAGAAGCCGCCCATGCCCTCATAGAGTTTGAGGATCATGTTGCCGGCAAATCCGTCTGCCACAACTACATCAAAATTGCCCTGCGGGAGCTCTCTTGCCTCTGCGTTGCCCACAAAATTGAGCGAGGATGCCTGTAGAAGCCTGTAGGTCTCAAGTTCAAGCTCCCTGCCCTTTGTCTCCTCAGCGCCGACATTCAGCAGTCCCACACGGGGGCGCTCAATGCCCTTGACGCACTTCATATAGGCCGAACCCATGACAGCGAACTGTACCATCATCTCCGGGCGGCATTCGATATTGGCTCCGGCATCGAGCAGAATGAACTTGTCCTTTGCCGTGGGCAGCATCGAGGTCATGGCAGGGCGCTTGATGCCCTTGATGCGGCGGGTGATGAGCGTTGCACCCGTCACGAGTGCGCCGGAGCTTCCGGCACTGACAAAGGCATCGCCCTGTCCGTCCCGCAGCGCTTGCAGCCCGACGGCAAGGGAGGTATTCTTCCCTTCCTTGACGATGGACGGCGCCGGTGCATGGATGTCGAAGATGTCCGGCGCATGCAGCAGCTTCACATCGGCAATGTTCACGCCGATCTCCTGCGCACATGCCCTGATCTTTGCTTCATCGCCGCAGAGCGTCATTTCCACGCCCAGCTCGTCCACGGCCTGTCTTGCCGCTTTGATGACCTCCGCAGGCGCATTGTCACCTCCGAAGGCGTCGATGATGATGTTCATGGTGTCACCTCACATTGTTCAGAATAGCCGGTTACTCCGCAATCGCCTGTTTCAGGCATTCAACTGCCCGGTCTGCGATATACTGATACCGCTCCTGCTTGCCCCGGATGCGTTCCTCCGGACTGGGAAGCAGTCCCATATTGGCGCCCATCGGCTGGAAATCCGCAGCGCCGCCCTCACTGACATAGGCCGCCAGCGCCCCCATCATTGTGCCCCTTGGCAGGATGTAGGCGGGCTTGCCTTGCAGCTTTCTGGCAAGGCTCTTGCCGGCGATCATGCCGGATGCGGCGGATTCCATATAGCCCTCCACGCCCGTCATCTGTCCGGCAAAGAACAGATTCTCACTCTCCCGCAGGCTGTAGTCCGCATTGAGCAGCTTCGGGGAATCGAGGAAGAAATTACGGTGCATCACGCCATAGCGCAGGAATTCTGCATGTTCAAGTCCGGGAATCATCCCGAAAACCCGCTTCTGCTCACCGAATTTCAGATTCGTCTGGAAACCCACGAGGTTGAACATCGTGCCTTCCCGGTTTTCCCGCCGGAGCTGGACTGCCGCATACGGGCGGAAGCCCGTCCTCGGATCCCGCAGGCCTACGGGCTTTAAGGGTCCGAAACGCAGCGTGTCGATACCACGGCCTGCAAGCACCTCAACCGGCATACAGCCCTCATACACCCGGAATGCCGCCTTGTCATGCTCATGAAGGGGTGCCTTTTCAGCAGAGACAAGTGCATTCCAGAATGCCTCGTATTCATCCCGGTTCATCGGGCAGTTGAGGTAATCCGCATCGCCCCGGTCATATCTTGACTGTGCAAAGACCCTTGTCATATCGAGTGAGTCCGCAGCAACGACCGGCGCTGCCGCATCAAAAAAGCTCAGCCTTGCGCCGCAGCGCTCCTCGATCGCCTTCGCCATGGCATCCGAAGTCAGCGGCCCCGTTGCTATGACAGCATTGCGCTCCGGCAGCTCGTGCAGCTCCTCCCGGATGACCGTGATGAGCGGATGCTGTTCAATCTCCTGTGTCACGAGTGCCGAGAACTGCGTCCGGTCCACCGCAAGCGCACCGCCTGCCGCCACGGCGCATTGCTTTGCACAGCGCACCAGCAGGCTGCCTTGCAGCTCCATCTCGTATTTGAGCAGGCCGCCCGCCGAAGCCAGCCGGCTTGCCTTGAGGGAATTCGAGCACACAAGCTCAGCCAGTCCCTCGGTATGGTGCGCCGGAGAGTATTTCACCGGCTTCATTTCATAGAGTCTGACGGTGATGCCCGCCTGTGCCAGCGCCCACGCTGCCTCACACCCGGCCAACCCTCCGCCTATGACAATCGCTTCCTGCATATTTCTCCTCTTGAATTGCTTGCAGCCGATCATAGCTGCACCATCAGCGCATGTTCTGCGCCATCGTCTGAACCGATCCCGGCATGCGTCTGCCCTGTGCGGGCACGCACCCGCCTATGACAATCGCTTCCTGCATAGTGTACCTCTGTGTGGTAGTTTTTTTGCGGACTATCGTCCGCTTAGGGAGGGCTGCTCGCCCTCCCTAAACCCTCCTCGGCAGGACCATGCGGCCCTGCACCCGCAGGCTTTTGGATTTACAAGATTTATTTGACCTCAAAGCGAGTATATGCCAGCACCACGCCGTCATCATCATCGGTATCGGTCAGCACAATGCCATAGCGTCCCGGCTCCAGCTCCACATCTTCGCCGATCACGATCTGATAGGGGCCATGATCATCCTCGTACAGCGTCGCATACCAGATGTCATGCTCGTCCGCATCAACTTCCTTGGTAAACTGCTGATCGGTGTCCAGAATGCCGACCCACGGCGCTCTGTCATACTTCCCGGTAAAGTCGGTGACAGTGATGGTGAGTGTATCGCCTTTGCTCAGCTGTGCGGGAGAGATCTGGATACCGCCGGAAGCCTGCTGGTTCCCGCATCCGGTCATTGCCAGCAGCAGTGCGCCGCCGAGCAGAAATGCTGTCAGTCGTTTCATGGTCATTACCTCCTGTCATTTGGTTGTATCATCTGAAAGTTCGCCGATGAGCTTTCCGCAGCTCCGGCAGAGCCAGAACGGATCGGCTTTGTGCATCAGGCCAAAGCCTGCATGGATCTTCACAGCCCCCGCATCCGCAAGTTCCTTCTTCGTATAAGGCGGGAAGGGATGCGCTTTCTCATAGGATTCCCGGAGCCACCAGGTACATGCCCCGTCCCGTGAAGGTGCGAGCATTCCCTTTTCCATATCTGCATTGCAAAACGGGCATTTCATAGTATCAACTTCTTTCCAATACAGGATGCACAAGAAAGCTGCACAGGAGCAGCTTTGCTGCGATGTCTTAGGGCAACACCGCACAGAGCTGGTGGTGCAGATGCGCAGTCAGATTTTTCGTCAGATTGTATAGAAATGACGCCGCTGGGCTGGCGCCCAGCAAGGAATTTCTGTGCAAGATGACGGAAAAGATGCAAGCAGATGTGCCGCC
>JAFXOO010000412.1 GCA_017528675.1 Oscillospiraceae bacterium
CAAAAAGTTCTTTGAAGCTCTGGAGAGCGGAACAAAGAGCGTCACAAGCATTGCAATTTCCTGTGCATCAGCCGGCATCATAGTGGGCATTCTTCAGCTCACCGGCCTTGCCACAAGAATGAGTGTGCAGCTGGTCAACCTCGCACACGGAAATATCTATATTGCTGCAGTCCTGACGGCACTCATCACAATCATTCTCGGCTGCGGCATGCCGCCTACGCCCACCTATGTGATTCTTGCCACCTGCCTGGTTCGTCCGCTGACGGAAATGGGAGCATCCCCGCTTTCCGCCCACATGTTTATCTTTATGTTTGCATGTGTGGGCGCATTGACACCGCCTGTTGCTATCACGGCATACACGGCTGCTGCAATCGCAAAGTCCAACCCGAATCAGACTGGCTTTACCTCCTTCCGAATGGGAATTGTGGCCTATATTATACCGTTCATCTTCCTGCTGAACCCTGCCATTCTCCTGGAAGGCGTAGCAATGGATGTGATTCTTGCGGCAGCAACTGCTATTCTCGGTGTGTTCTGCCTGACCGGTGCCATTGAGGGATATATGTTCAAATACTGGAGTACGGTTTCCCGTTTGCTTTTGGGAGCCGGTGCCCTGATGATGATGATCCCCGGCACAACGACCGACCTGATCGGTATCGTGCTTGCGGTGCTTGCGTTTGTCCTTGACAAGCTCATCTTCAAACCGCAGCCGAAAAATCCTGCCGCCCAGGCGTAAGAAAAGAAAAAAGCATGCTTCCCCAATGCCCTCCACGGGCAGGGAAGCATGCTTTCTTAATCGTACAAATCAACTTTTCTTGCGAGCGGTTGCATCCTGTTGCGTATTTCAGACGATGCTATTGCGTTCTGCTTCAGAATCCATATAATGATAACAGAGACGATCTAAATCAGTTAATCGGAAGGAGACCTGCTGCATATGCCGAAGAGCATTGATATGTTTAATCATTACCTGCCCCCGGAATTCTATGACCGCATTATTGCCCTGGGGGGCAATGCACATATGATGAACCGTGCACGTAAAATGCCTGCCATGAGCGACATTCGTTACAGGCTGGAGAAGATGAAGGAATTTGACGGCTACTGCCAGGTCCCCTGCATTGTCAGCCCCAACGTGGAGCAGCTTGTCGGACCGGAACATTCTGCAGAGCTTGCAAGGTTTGCCAACCAGTGCTTCAGTGATCTTTGTGAGAAATATCCGGAACGCTTTCCCACTTTTGTGGCAACCCTTCCGCTGGATGATCTGGAGAAAGCTTCCAAAGAAGCAGAGTATGCGGTAAAGAATCTCGGTGCAGCCGGTGCACAGATTTTCACCAATCAAAACGGTCGGCCTGTAGATGGAGAAGACTTCTTCCAGCTGTATGAGACGCTCAATGCTCTGAAAGCCCTGCTGTGGATCCATCCTGCCCGCACCATGAAACAGCCGTATTATTACACGGTAGAAACAGAAGAGCGGTATGAGCTATGGTAGACGATGATGTGGCCCATCGAGAC
>JAFXOO010000045.1 GCA_017528675.1 Oscillospiraceae bacterium
GGTCAGAACAACGTCGAACTCGGTCTTCTCCTCAACTGCTGCGCCTGCGCCGCCTGCTGCCGGCGCTGCTGCTACTGCTGCAGTTACGCCGAACTCTTCCTGGATAGCCTCAACCAGCTCTGCGAGCTCCAGAACGGAGAGAGCCTTGATATCTTCAATGAACTTCATTGTCTTCTCAGATGCCATGATAATTAACTCCTTTTTAATCAATATTTGCATGCATTACGCCGCATGCCTCATGCGGGCAGACGATACTGCCATCTGTTTGTCGGACTTATGCGGCTTCGCCGTTCTTGTCCACAATTGCTTGCAGCAGTGCTGCGAGCTTCTGGATCGGGCCCTGAAGAGAACCAACGAGCTGTGCGAGCAGCACATCCTTGCTCGGAATCTTGGACAGAGCAACCACCTTTGCTGCGTCGAAGAATTCGCCCTCTACACAGCCTGCCTTCAGCTTGAAGGTCTCGGACTTCTCAGCAAACTCACCGAGAATTCTTGCGGGAGCAGTCTGATCATCAGTAGAGATCGCAATTGCTGTGGTACCGTTCAGTACCTCATCGAACTGGTTCATACCGATGTTGTTCAGAGCACGCTTGAGCATGGTGTTCTTCTCTACGAAGTACTCCACGTTTGCCTCACGCAGATTGCGGCGAAGTGCAGTATCATCTGCTACGGTAATACCCTTGTATTCTACCAGAACAAAGGATGCTGCGCCCTTCAGCTTCTCCTCAAGCTCAGCCACTCTTGCGGCCTTGGTTGCGAGAACACTTGCACTTGGCATTTCACATTCACCTCCGATAGTTTTCTTATCGTATCGGGAGAAACAAAATCTCTCCTTGCTATGAGACATAACAAGGAGAGTGGATATTTCAATTCAAAATAACCATCTGCACTCCTCGGCCGGACTTACGGCTTGCGCCACCGGCTGTCTTTAGAATACGACTATATCAGTATAGCACAATGCAGAGGATTTGTCAAGGGGTTTTTTCAAATTTTTTTACTGCATCATACCTGCATCCATGAGCGAGGTGATGAGCTGGTTAAACGTTGACACTGCCTCCTGAATCTGTGCTGTATCAGGCAGCGTGGGAACGGCTGCTGCCGGGGTGAACTGTCCGGCAGGGCCTGTCGGGCCTCTGCCGCCGGCCGGGCCGGTGGGGCCGGTGGCTCCGGTTGCACCTGTGGGGCCTGTGGCACCGGTTGCACCGGTTGCGCCGGGAATACCTGGCTCTCCGGCGGGGCCTGTGGCTCCGGTTGCACCTGTGGCACCGGGAATACCTGGTTCGCCGGTGGGGCCTGTGGCTCCGGTTGCGCCTGTGGCACCGGGAATACCTGGTTCGCCGGTGGGGCCTGTGGCTCCGGTTGCGCCGGTTGCGCCGGGAATACCTGGTTCGCCGGTGGGGCCTGTGGCTCCGGTTGCTCCGGTGGGGCCGGTTGCGCCGGTGGGGCCGGTAGGGCCTGTCGGGCCGGACGTTCCGGTCGGTGTCGGCGGAATCGGCGGATAGGGCGGGCAGGGATACGGGATCGGATCACATCCGCAAGCGTACATTGGCATAACAATCCTCCTGTCCGGGAAGGTCAGAGCCTTCCCCTGAAATACTGCTGATTGGCAAGAAAGCCGGCATCCTTTGGTTTGATGCGGCCTGCCTTTTCATTATATGCCCATGCCTTTTGCAGGTTTCCCATGCGGTCGTGACAGACGCAGAGCTGCATATAGGGCACATAGTCATGACAGTCGGGGCGGGCAAAGCCCTCACGGTCGGGAGGGGCTGCGGCAGCAGTCTCGTACCAGAAAACGGCTTCCTCGTAGCGCTCCTCTGTCATGTACAGCCTGCCGATCTCACAGCAGACCTCCGCCCGTGGGCGGTCATAGAGAAAGCTCCGGAACAGCGCTTTGTAGGCTGATTCCCGCTCTCCCAGTGCAGTTTTACAGGCGGATAGCTGAAGACATGCGCTGATGTTGTCCTCACGCCAGCCCTTCCCTTCTCCGAGAAACCGCTCCAGGACGGCTGCGGCTTCTGCATAGCGGGCATGGTAGTACAGCTCCCTGGCGTAGTAATACAGATTCCGGGGTGTCAGGATTTTGCCGGCAGCAAGCTGCTTTTCGTAAATGCGCAGGTTGCGGTCAGGGTCGCTGACCTGCTCCTTGCGGTGGAGAATCGCAGGGGTTCCGTATAGAATTGTACCTGCGGGCGTAATTACCTCATGGACGGCACCGACCCAGCGGAAGTGCCGGCTGCGCCTGAGCA
>JAFXOO010000413.1 GCA_017528675.1 Oscillospiraceae bacterium
CCTCAGCAGCCTTCTTGTCAAAAGACGATTTCTTGACAGGGAGCGTCCAGTTGAGACTATCCTGATAGGAATCCGTCAGCATGCTGCTCATGAATTCCCAGCATTTGTCCTTGTACGGAGAATTGGCAGATACCGCAAGCGTGAAGTACGGATTAAACCTGCTGCCGTTGCTGCCTTCCTTCATGGTAGGATAACCGCAGAGAATCACCGGATTCTTATCAAACTGCTGGTACTGATCACGGTAGAAGCTGCGGATGTCATTGACCCAGCAGGGATACAGCAGCACCTTGTCGTTGATATACGAATATGCCTGCTCGGCCCCGTATTCATCCGTATCCATACCAATCGCCTCTCCCGATTCCTCCGGGCACTCATAACACAGCTCAAGCAGCTTGACAAATTCAGGAGAATTGAAGCGGCACTCTCCTGTCTCCACGTTGACAAAGGAATTGATGTTGCTGTTCACAAACATGTACATCGCATAAGAACGTGTCATATCCTCAACCGGCTTCATATCTTCCGGCAGCCCGGAAAGCAGGTCAGAGAATTCAGAAGTACTCATGCCGGCCTTGCTGACCTTGTCTTTTTTTGCCATCAGTGTATTCACACTGAATGAGAAGCCCATGCGATAGAGCTTGCTGCCGTATCTGAGAGAATCAAAGAAATTCGTGTAATATTCATCCGGGGACAGTCCTGCGGCCTTGTCAGACAAATCTGCAAACAGGCCCTTGCTGCAAAAGCTCTCGTAGGGCAGGCCGTCCACACAGATCAGGTCTGCGACAATGCCGGAAGTCATATCATTCTGCAACTGCTTAAGCCCGGCATCATAGTCTTCCTCAGTGATGTACTTATCATAATTGGCAATCGCAATACGGTATTCTGACTGACTGCGGTTGAACTCGTTTACAGCACGGCCAAGAGAATCATTGAGGCCCATTGTTGCCATGCTGATGAGTTTGATATTCTTCAGTTCAGCAGGATCACGGGGCTTGAGCTTCCAGACGCTGGAATCACCTGTCTGGTCGTCCTCCTCTGTTATCAGGAAAGAGCCGTCATTGAGCTGGAAAACATCATTGACCCTGTTGCCCATGAAATCAGAATTCACCCAGTTGATGACCTCCTCACAGGTACCATTTTCTACATTTATACCGTACAGACTGTTGGAGTCACCAAGGTATGCATCATAGGCAGGGTCGGTGGAAGCAATCATTTTATCGCTCCAGCGGGGAGCACCCTGTAACTCAACCTTTGTAAGCTGATAGGTCTTCGGATCAATCTTACCGTAGACATTGTTGTTCTCCAGGTTCACATAGCTTACAAAAGCGCTTTCGTCCGGAAGTGAAACGAGGGAATCAATATACTGGATATCACCGGAAACAACGCCGGTTTCCTTCAGATCTGCATCCAGAACAACGAGCTGACTGTTGCCGGCATCATCCCATCTCAGAGTATAATACCCCCCATTAGGGCCGGGCTTGAGATCGCCGAAGTTCTTGGCATCGTCTTCGCCCTCGGAAACCAGCTTGGTATCGATGTGATTCATCTCATTGTCGTAAATCTCAAGCTTGCTGCCAAGATCCTTATAGTCGTAATCATCGCCTACTGTAATCTCCTGATAGGAGCTGACCAGAAATGCAAGGCCGCCATCCTTTGTGGGGAGCGCAGACTGCACATGAGAAGTCTTGCCGTCCTTGGTTTGCTCCATGTATGCAATATCCACTTCCTTGACACTGGCATCAGCGCTCTTATACAGGTAGCACATCGGTACTCCCTCGTCGCTTTCCTGGACAAGCAGCAGATTATCACCGAGCTTCATGACACCGTCCAGCGTATCAACCCCTGGGAAGGTCATCTGTTCAGCAGAAAACGAATGATCGAGCGACACATCAAGGCCGCCCCTCTTGCCGCCGCCCCTGCCGCAGCCAGCAAGCGATGTAACGCAAAGCACTGCCGCAAGCAGTATTGCAATGGATTTTGCATTTCTTTTCTGATTCATAGAAAAGCTCCTTTCATAAACTATCACACACCAAAGTGTATTATATGAATTAGTACAGTTAATATTATACCACACTCTACCGCATTTGTCAAGCACCGTAACCAACATTTCATATTTTTTTATTGATTGTAATAGAAAAGCGAATGAAAATTCACATCCGGTGCGCCAGGAATTCCCTATGATAATCCGGGACGTCATGCGCATACTACTTTTGCGGCAGAAAGCCGCCTGAAAATCAAAAGCATCACACGCTGCGGCGTGGCTAAAGGAGAATGAGTTATGAAGGGCGAATTTACGCAGAAGGGCCGTGAGGCTATGGATCGTTTCAAGATGGAGTCCGCAAGTGAGGTTGGTGTCAGCCTCAAGAACGGCTACAACGGTGACCTGACCGCAAGAGAGGCCGGTTCCATCGGCGGCCAGATGGTCAAGAAGATGATTGATTCCTACAAGATGCAGTAAGCATCCTGCAAACGAAAATCCGGGCAGGTATCCCCTGCCCGGATTTTCATAAAGCAGCCCGGAATATCCAGGCATTTTGGATATAGCGGCAGGTGGACTTGAACCGCCGACCTTTCGGGTATGAACCGAGTGCTCTAGCCAGCTGAGCTATGCCGCCGTCTTTGATACAGAAATCAAACTACCTTGTCATTATATCACATCGTGCTACATTTGTCAAGAGGCAATTATACTGTTGACTTTTATTCCAATCTCTGCTATAATTAAAAATGTGCGTGCTGTGCTTACTACTCCCGCAAATTTCTGCACGCAAGAGGTAGTTCTATGTTACATAAACTGCGATCCTATCTTTCACTGCTCCGCATCCGGCACTGGATCAAAAACAGTATTATTCTGATTCCGGCTTTCTACGGAGGTGTGATCTTGCAGCAGGACATGCTGCTGCGGCTGGTTATCGGCTTCTTTTCATTTTCGCTCTGCTCCTCCGCCATCTATGCCATCAATGATCTGTGTGATATCGAGAAGGACCGGAGCCACCCGGTCAAGTGCAAACGCCCCCTTGCAAGCGGGGCCGTTTCCAAAACAGAGGGCGTCGTCCTGATCTGTATCTGTGTTGCCGGAATGCTGCTGCTTAACTGGCTGCTGTGCGGCATTTCGCTTGGTGCACTGATTCCTGTGCTGTACCTGCTGCTGAATCTGCTGTACAGCTTCTCATGGAA
>JAFXOO010000414.1 GCA_017528675.1 Oscillospiraceae bacterium
ATCACCATCACGGACATGATGCGGATGAGATCTTTACCAGCTGGGGAAGAGAGACCGCACGCCGTTACAGCAGGGAAGAGCTTACAGAGATCCTGGAACAGCTTTCGGTGGAGGATGAGAATCCATTCGGGATCATCCTGCGTGCCAAGGGTATCGTGCCGGATAAAGACCTGGCCGTCGGAAGAAAGCTGGATGTCGTTCTCGATTGCATCAGCGCCTTCCTCAAAAGCGCCTCTTGCAGATTCGATGGTATTCTCGGCATAGTTGGACGGATCGCCACGGTGACCGATAATCTTCGGAATCCGCAGCACGGTCGGTGCATCGTCCTGGAACAGCTCCTCTGCACGGATGGCAGCCTGGTAATCGTCAGTGAGCACGCCGTTGACGCCGTGTGTATAGAATGTCACCAGCGTCTTGGTATCCGCATCAGCCGGTGCCTGTACCCAGACAGTCGCACACAGCGATTGCAGCAGGCGGATATTCTCTCTGGTTGCTGCCTCGGCATTCAGCAGAACCACCTTACCATGTGCACCGTTGACGGCAGCAATCATGTCCGTCAGTGTCTTGCGGCTCGGATTGGTCTCTGCCGTGAAGTCAAGCATACCACGCACATGCAGCAGATCCGCAACATCCTTGACAGCGTCCTTGTTGTCGGGAGTGGACACAACAAAGCAGTCCTCAAAGCCAGTCTCAGAGAGCCAGCCCTTGAGTGCAGAAGCCGCATCGCCGTCCTTGACATAGAACGCAGGAATCATCCTTTCGGCAGTCCGGGCAACATAATCCGCCACGGAGCCGGCAATCTCGTTGCCGTCACGGTCATAGACCTTCAGGTCTGCGTCCACCCATACAAACGCCGTTGCGGGACGCACATCACCGGCAGCCGTGTCCATCGCAGAACTGTCCGCACGCCATGCAACCGTTGCCGCCATCTGCCAGGACGTATTCGGCTCATACACACTGGAATACACTCTCGGCACCTCAATTCTCTCCTCTGTACCGCAGAGCTTGCAGGTGTGAACCCATTCGCCCTTCTCGGTAGAGGAAGCATTCTTAATGACTGTCCAGTCGCCCCAGTCATGCGCATCCGGATCGATTTCACCGACTTCCTCAAAATGCTCTCCACAGCCGGTGCAGTCAAAGGTCTCCTTGGACGGTTCCTTGCAGGTTGCATCCGCATAGTTCTTGTCTTCGCAGTAGTGTACCGCCTTCATCCCGATCTTGACCGTGAGGGAGTTTTCGTTCTTCGTGACGATCTCAGCGCCTTGTGTGCCGTCTTCGTTCAGCTTGACGTTGGCGTCAAAGCGGTAGCCGTCCGCCGCCTGAATGACGGCATATTCCGTATAGGTCTCACGGCCGGCAAGCTTGCCGTTCAGGGGCACCGGATTTCCGTCCTCATCGAACTGTTCAATCAGAATATCCTGCACCAGTGCAATCGCTTTCTCATTATATTTGTCATCGAGCACAGCGGCAGCATAGTTTTCCGAAGCCGGAAGCACGCCTTCCTTGATTTCATACCCGCAGTGAAGTTCGTCAAAATAGACGACAACCTCCTGGATTGCCACGGCATCGCCTGCAACCGCCGGGAGCTCCTCTGCCGAAATCGCAGCCGGAGCAACGGCTGCGCTGAACATGCTCGCAGCCAGCACAAGGCTGAATAAACGCTTTCGATTCATTTTGTTAGACCTGCCTTTCTGCAAAAGATCTTCTTCTGCTGAAATAAACGTAATATAGATACCTCATGCGGCTGCCGGTGGACAGGCCTGCTTCATCAGGCTTCTGAGCAGCATATGCATGAGCCGGATTCTGCGCAGCATTCTGCGCAAAACGCCGTGTACACAGCCACAGCTCCCCGCAGATTGCCGGAAACATGTCTGGTCTGTTTTATTATACCAAATTTCACGAAAAAAGTCAATGACTGAAACAGAAAAGTTCCTGCATCAGATGTAAATCCTCTTTCCCCAAGGTGAAAAAAATGGTACAGATTTCACACCCGCCCGCAATATCCGGCATAAGCTCTTGACAAACTGCATAGAATCCTGTATACTGATAAAAAGGCAACACCGCACAGAGCTGGTGGTGCAGATGCGCAGCCAGATTTTTCGTCAGATTGTATAGAAATGACGCCGCTGGGCTGGCGCCCAGCAAGGAATTTCTGTGCAAGATGACGGAAAAGATGCAAGCAGATGTGCCG
>JAFXOO010000415.1 GCA_017528675.1 Oscillospiraceae bacterium
CTGCTTATGCCGAGGGTGGTTTAGGAGGGGCGATAAGCAGGCAGCCCAAATCTTTGATTTGGTGCTGATCGCTTATGCAAAGCTCAGCCCCTCCTGAGTCGGCGCAAGCCGACAAAAAAAGCCTAAGTTGTTAGCGTTGCCCAGGGAGGGGGCTATATTCCAGCGCCTTTTCAACCTGCATCACTTCCCTCATCCGACGGCTCCCGTATCACTTTCCCCAGGAGCACCTCGCCGCCGCTTAGTGCCTGCCTGCCGGTGATCTGCACCCGACGGATGGTGTTGCGCCAGTCACCGTCACCGTCCTGCACGGGAACTGCGACCCGTGCATAATCCGGTGCATGGCCCAGATGAAACCCACGCCCACGCTCCCGCTCAAAGAGCACTTCAGCCGTCTGTCCGGCATGTCCGGCAAGCCATGCATCATGCAGCTCCCGTGCAAGCGCATTCAGCCGGTCGGCACGGGCTTTCTTGACTGCCTCCGGTATCTGCTCCGGCCAGGATGCCGCCTTTGTGCCGGGGCGTGGTGAGTAGCGGAATGTGTGAATCTGCGCAAATCCGGCTTCCTTGCAGAACTGCATTGTCTGCGCAAAGTCCTCCTCTGTCTCTCCGGGAAAGCCTGTCATCAGGTCGGTTGTGAGCGATGCACCCGGAAAGGCAGCACGGATCCGCTCCGCAAGATGCAGGAACTGTGCGCAGGTGTAGCGCCGGTGCATTGCCGCAAGCGTCCTGTCACATCCGCTCTGCACCGAGATATGGAACTGCGGGCAGAGTGACGGAATTTCCGCAAGTGCCTGCAATACCTCCTCCGTCAGCCCGTCCGGTTCGAGAGAGCCGAGCCGTATGCGGGGAAATCCTGCCTCTGCACAGAACCGCACGGCGTCGGCAATGGTGCGCCCGTCCTTCTCGCCGTAGCAGGCAAGATTGATTCCGCAGAGCACGATTTCCTGAAAGCCGTTCTCCCGCAGTTCTGCTGCCTGTGCCTTCAGCTTGTCCGCCGGCATGGAACGGGAGCGTCCCCTTGCAAACGGAATGATGCAGTAGGTGCAGAACCGGTCGCAGCCGTCCTGGATTTTAAGAAATGCCCGTGTATGCGCCGCATCCGTCCCGACCGGCAGCATTTCAAATGTCTCCGGGGCAGACGGAACCGCAGAACGCCGCTCCCGCTGTTGCAGACATGCACGGATGAGTGAAGGCAGCTCACTCCGGCGGCCTGTTCCGGTGACGAGATCCGGCTCCGGAAGTGCCGCCGCCTCCTCAGGAAATGCCTGTGCATAGCAGCCTGTGAGGACAAGTACGGCATCCGGTGCCGCTTCCCGCAGTGCATGCAGCATCCGCCGCATGCGGCTGTCTCCGGAAGCGGTCACGGTGCAGGAGTTGAGCAGAATGACCTGTGCCTCCTCCGGCCTTTCACATATGGTATACCCCTCGCTGGCCAGCAGCGCAGCAATGCTGTCTGTTTCGACCACATTGACCTTGCAGCCGAGTGTGTGCAGATAGACGTTCATTCCTACCTCCGATCATGAATGACGGCAGTATATTCTTCCAAAACTGCCAAAATACAGGGATTTGTGCAGACTGCGGTTAACAACGTGTATAAATAAACGGTTTTTCCTCAGTTTCTATTATACTAAATTGCCGAATTTTTTGCAAGACCCTTGACATCAAATGGTTTTCGTGCTATGCTATAGTTGCAGCGGAAAAAGCTGTACACAAGGAAAAAAAGACAGAGAAAAAGGAGGTAGTGTTTATGACAAAAACGACCATCAAGCTCAACACGTTCGGAGATGTACAGGAATTCGTGAATTGCCTCATGAAATTCGGCTTCGATATCGATCTGGTATCTGGTCGGTACATCGTGGATGCTAAGTCGATCATGGGTATTTACAGCCTGGATCTGACAAAGCCGATCGAACTTCAGGCACATACCGACGATGCTGAGGAGCTCTTTGCTGCGATTGAGAAGTACATCGCAAAGTAAGGCATTGAATCAGAAAAAATAGAGAAAGATGTTTTGCAGAAAGCGGGCTTTCCCTCGTGGAAAGCCCGCTTTTCATGCATTCAGGCAAAGAAGGCACGCCATGCTGTCCTGAGCGCATAGTCCCAGGACATCTCCGGCACATCGTCCGCAGCCAGCAGCGGTGTCTCACAGAGCAGCGTGCTGCCGTCGTAAAAGCAAACCCTGCCGAGCGGGGTGCCCTTGCGGATGGGAGCAGTGCAGAACGACGGCAGCACGATGACAGCTTCCGGCTGTGCGCCCTTCGGCACGGCAAGGAGTGGTACCTGCCGGGTTTCAAGCAGAACGGCATTTTCGGTGCCGCCTTCGATGCGCATGGGCATGAGAAATTCCTCCGCAAATCCCGGCATGATGAGCTGATAGCCCGAAAATGCGCTGCCCAGCATCTTCTTGCAGAGCGAGAAGCACTCGTCCTTTTCGCCGCAGCCGAGGACGACTGCCGCACAGACCATTCCGCTGCGCCCGGCTGCTGCAATCACACAATAGCCGGCATCGGGAGAGTGCGCAGCCTTCAGTCCGCAGCATCCCTCATACGTCCGGGTCAGTGTGTTCTCATTCACCAGCTCTGCCGGTGTCTGTGCTTCCCGGATGACTGTCCGCCATACGGACAGATACGGCCGCAGCGGCTTGCAGTGCAGCACTGCACAGGCAAGCTTTCCCATATCCCTCGCCGTGGAAAAGGCTGCCGGATCGTCATAGCCCTGGGGCGAGGTGAAGTGCGTGTCCCGCATTCCGAGATCAAATGCTGCGGCGTTCATGTCCATGACAAAGTGCTCGCTGCTCCCGGAAATCCGCTCTGCCAGCACCGCTGCCGCATCGTTTGCATTCCCGACCAGCAGACCAAGCAGCAGCTCCTCTGCTGTTGCGGTATCTCCGGGCTCCAGCCAGATGACGGCGCCCTGCACGGTGCGCACGCTTTCGCCGGCAGTGAGCCGGGTTTCCGGCTTCAGGGCGCCGGATTCCAGCGCACGCCCGGCAAGGAGCGCCGTCATGAGCTTGGCAAGCGAGCCGACCGGAAGCACTGTATCCGCATTTGTTTCCGAAAGAATGCAGCCGGTGGAGGCCTCTATGAGCACTGCCGCCTGTGCTCCCTCAGCCTGCACCGGCAGAGCCGGCAGCAGCAGACTCATGAACAAAAACACAGCAAAAAATCGGATTGTCTTCACAGGCATCCCTCCCCGGAAAGTATATTCTGAAGCCGTGGTGTGAATTCGTTTCAAACTGTGGTGAATGTGCTCAAAAATTGGGAAAGAAATTTGTCTTGTTTTCACAATGTTGAAGCACAAACGCTTCAGGTACTTGAAAAAATTCCGTTTTTATAGTATGATAGATAATGAATTACAATCTTTTTGGAGGCGCTTTTTATGTCACTGAAACTCAACACAAATTATCTGGACAGCTTTGTCACCAAGGAGGACATGGCCGGTATCCGTCCGCAGATTGAGCTTGCTGCAAAGACACTGCACGACGGTACGGGACTCGGCTCTGATTTCCTGGGCTGGCTGCACCTGCCCACCGATTACGACAAGGAGGAATTTGCCCGCATCAAGGCTGCTGCCAAGAAGATCCAGGGTAATTCGGATGTCCTGATCGTGATCGGCATCGGCGGTTCCTACCTTGGCGCAAGAGCTGCCATTGAGCTGCTCAAGAGCCCGTTCTATAATAATATGAAGAAGGACACCCCGGATATCTACTATGTCGGCAACAACATCAACCCGACTTATCTCAACGAGGTGCTTTCCATCTGCGAGGGCAGAGATATTTCTGTCAATGTCATCTCGAAGTCCGGAACAACCACCGAGCCGGCACTTGCCTTCCGTGTATTCAAGAAGCTCGTGGAGGACAAGTACGGCAAGGAGGGCGCAAAGGATCATATCTTTGCCACCACGGACAAGGCGAAGGGCACGCTCAAGGAGCTGTCTGATACCGAGGGCTACGAGACCTTCGTGGTGCCGGATGATGTCGGCGGCCGTTTTTCCGTCCTGACCGCAGTCGGCCTGCTGCCGATTGCCGTTGCGGGCTGCGATATTGACAGACTCATGGAGGGCGCAGCTAAGGCAGAACAGGATTATACCGCTGATTTTGAGAACAACGACTGCTACAAGTACGCAGCACTGCGCAACATCTTCTACCGCAAGGGCAAGTCTGCCGAGATGCTGGTCGCTTATGATCCGGCATTCGCGATGATGAACGAGTGGTACAAGCAGCTCTTCGGTGAGAGCGAGGGCAAGGACAACAAGGGCCTGCTCCCGACATCTGTCGTATTCTCGACCGACCTGCACTCCATGGGTCAGTTCATCCAGCAGGGTAGCCGTCTGATGTTTGAGACCGTTGTGGACATCAAGAAGCCGAAGAAGGACTTCTTCCTGGAGAAGGCCGAGGCGAATCTGGACGGCCTGAATTTCCTCTGCGGCCAGAACATGTCCGTTGTCAACCGCAAGGCACAG
>JAFXOO010000416.1 GCA_017528675.1 Oscillospiraceae bacterium
GCATCTGCACCACCAGCTCTGTGCGGTGTTGCCCTAAGGACGGGACGTTGGAAGCGAAGTTGGATAGTGTTTTCGGATGAGGTTTGATATAGAACGAAAAAGACCGATACTTCACAAAAAATGAAGTATCGGTCATTCTCTCAAAATGGCTGTTTTGCAGGGATCGGGGTGCAGGGGCGCTTACGGATGCACCAGCACCAGAAAAGACATTTATCGACAAGCTGTGCCGTTCTCCGGTGTGTCCGGGAGTACGGTATCGCTTCAGGAAAACGCACGGAATCCTGAGCGGAACCTGTGCGTTTTCCATCCACATATAGAAAAGGGGGGATCGGCTTTACTGATACAGATGCTCAAACGAAGGAATGAGCTCTACGACATACTTCAGAATATTCAGTGAATCAATCTCATCGAGCGTTTTGTTTCTGTCAACGTCGCCGTTTGCCTTGCCCTGGGGCGTGATTTCCTCACCCACCATCAGGCTCTTGTTCAGCGTGATGACATCAATGATATCCACACGGCCATCGTTGTTGACATCGCCGGCCATCGTCTGGGAAATGCTCTGGGGCTGAGTGGGCACCGTGCCAGGATCGGACGCAGGCTGTGTCGGCTGCTCGGTTTCATCCGCAGAAGTGGTGCCGTTGACGACCTTTGTCTCGTCCATCGTACCGCCATAGACCTCGAAATACGAAGCAAGCTTGGAGGTGTCGGTCTGGAGGAAATACTCGCCGGACGGGATGTAGCAGATCGAAGCGTTCGTGTCAAAGTTTGCATACTGGCAGTCGGTATTGACCTTCTGGCTCTTGTCGGTCACGACCGTGCCATCCATGCTGCCCTTGCAGCCGTTGAGCACATCGTTGTAGCTCTTGACAGCACCAAGCTTGACCTCCATCGGGTTCTTGCAGTTCTCAAAGAGATTGTACTCCGAGAAGATATAGGCATTGGCTCTGGGGTTCATGCAATAGCTGGTCTGACCGCTGAAGATGTTGTTGTACATATGGATATTGGCCTGGCGTGCGAGCGGGCCTCTCGATTCGCACTTGCTCCAGTAGTTGTGGTGATAGGTGAGATGGAACTGGAGATTGGAGTCGGATGCGCCGACAAGATTGGTCTTGTGATATCCCTCGTAGTAGCAATAGCTGTTGGTGAAGTACAGACCTCTCTTGAAATCGCAGGCACCGTCACCGCCTGCCTTATCGGACTCTGCCGGATTGCTGATGGACGGCTTGTAGAATTCGCAGTTGTGAACCCAGCAGCGCTCTACCGGTGCAGTCAGCTTGGAGCTTTCCTGAACGCCCTCCATGCCGACACAGTCCTCCGGAACATTCCGGAAGGCAATGTTGCGGATCTCAAAGCTCTTGCCGAAGGTCGGTGCTGCCGTTTCAGCGATGAAGTGGAAGCCCCAGCCGTCTACGACAGCATCTGTGCCGATGCCTTCGATGGTGACATCCTTGCCGGACTTCATTCGTGCCATAAAGCCGTTGTCACCGACGCTGCCGCCGAAATCGGTGGAGTCATAC
>JAFXOO010000417.1 GCA_017528675.1 Oscillospiraceae bacterium
GCTCAAAGCAGCGGAAAATACCAAGGGTGCAGAGGCATTCGTGCTGCTGATCGGCTACGAGGACGAGCACTCACTGTCGAATATCGTCGGGGGCGGCGGGAACGTACTGTCGCTGCTGATAAAGGCTATGGAACATGCACTGTCCTGTCATCCGGACGTGCTGGAGACGGAGCTGCGCATGAAGGTCGCACAGATCATCCTCGGAGGTGGCAACCATGCTACTGAGTGAATTCCAACTTCACACCGACATCTTCCCCGATGCGATCACCTACGAGGAGATCGAGCGGGAGTACATGGATGAGCGGTGGGAGAGCAAGGCGCAGTTCTGCGCTGCGTATAAGTTTAACGAGGGCGGTCTGGCCGAGAAGATCCAGCGTGCAGCGAATGCCCGGCTGATCGAGCTGGGCGAAGGCTCGGCGCACCACATGCGGATCAGAGCACAGATGGCCGGCACCATCAAGGCGCTGACCGAGGAGGTCGAGGGGCTCGAAGCTGCTTATGAAAAGGTGCTGAAGGATATGCTCAGCCCAACCATGGTCAGCATGATCCGGAAGCGAGTAAAGGAGGAACAGCCATGAACTTCTTTTCAAGTGGCGCTTTTTTCTTCGGCATGCTATCCATTGCCCTCATGGTTCTCATCTACAAACTCGACAAGCACGACGAAGAAACCGCCGCCCGCAGAGCTGCCAGAGCTAAGGCGCAGCGGATCCGTGAGCTGCAGGCGCTGGCGATGGAGCGCAAGCTCGAACTCGACCGCATGGTCGAGGAAGCCCAGTACTACGAGCACTGGGAGGTGGCAGAGTGATGGAAGAGATGCGCATGATGATCGTCCAGCGTCTGAGCTACTGGCGCAGCCGGCTCGACAAGGCCGAGGGACGCTGTCACAGCACTGCGCCGTCGATCACCGAGCAGCAGCGGCAGGGGTATCTGGCCGAGTGCAAGGTCTGCCGGGCTGTGTTGGCGGAGCTGGAGCTGCTGGAGGAGGTGGTTGAAAATGGGACGAAGGCTTGACTCAGAGCTGCGTGCTCAGATCGTCGATGCCTACCTCGCAGATCCTGCGATCCGGAAGAAAGATCTCGCGCAGCGGTATCACATCGGTATAAGCACAGTGCAGCGTATCATCCGCGATCATGTGGAGGCCGGAAAGGGAGTAAAGCCCGACCGCAGGAGGCGCAGCGCAAAACGCAATCCGGACGGCTCCGAAGGCATCACGGAGGGCGAACTCGACCAGAAGCATGCCGAGCGCATGGAAAAGCAGAACGCTGAGCGACATCCGAGGACATCCGACTGGATGGATCACATCACACCGATCCACCAGCGCAAGCAGGAGCTGGAGAATGCGATAGAGCACAAGCAGGCTGAGCTTGAGAAGGCAAAGCAGGAGTACAGGGACTTCCTGGCGACGCTCAAGCAGCTGATGGAGGACAAGACATGACACCCGCAGAACGTTCCCGGAATCTCCGGTATAAGCGCCCTGCCCTTGCGTCGATGGGCTACGATGCAATGACAAGTGAGCTGGACGAAATCTACGACAAGTGCAGTGATGTACGTTGGTGGATGGATACCGACACAGAAACCCTGCTCAATGCGCTGGACGGCGATGAGGAGGATGCATGGGAGTTTAAGATGGCGTTTGCAGAATTGGAAGCCAAAAGCGAACAGCTCAGAGAAATGCTGTATGGCGTCTGCCGTATCGACCGAGATGTTTACGACAAATGCACCGTCGCTCTGATCGGCAATCGGTACAACCTTGTCGGTTTCGATGACTACGAGGAGGATTATTTCTCACTGTGCGGTTACGAATCACATCTCGCAGAGGAAGAATCCGGCAAGCGCTTTATGCGCCTGACCAAGAAGGAAATGATCTCCACGATTGGACAATGTTTCGGCATCCTGATGGCGTTTCTTGACGTCCGGCAACGGTATGATTATCTGCAAGCGACATTCGATATTCTACGCGACCAGAACACATCTCTGCTCGACACCATCAAGGAGATCGAGAATCTTTACGAGGAAACGCAGGACAGATGGAACAGCTCTGCGGAACAGAAGTGGCACAATTTGACCAATGCGCTGCCGGAGGAGCTGTGGGTTATGTGAAAGGTGGTGAAAACATGAAGGCTCTACTGATCAACAACTACAGCCTCGAAGAGATCGAGGTGGAGAACACGCTGGAGGCATTGCAGAAGGCTGTCGGCGGGTACATCGAGACCGTGAAACTGACGCAGGAGAAGGCTGTGATGATCGTCAACGAAGAGGGTATGCTGTTAGGCTATGGTATCAACCCGGTGGCGTCTCTGATCGCAGGCACCAAGATCGTGGGTCCTGCTCTGATCGTGGGCGTCGATGGCGAGGAGTTCTGCAACATCCCGAAGGGTCTCGCCAAGAGGCTGTGGCTGCAATATGCGTAAAGAAAAAGCACCTGACCGGAACAACCGGCCAAGGCGCACAAGAAAATCTACATCTATATCATATCAGAAAGGACGTGATTTGTCAAGTGGAAATCGCAGATTTAGGCCTGTCCGTCAGGACTTTCAATGCCGTATGCCGGGCGGGTATCAGGACGATCCCGGAGCTGTACCACAAGTATCAGCTCGAACCGGAGTGGCTGCACAGGGTGATCGGCCAGAAGCATACGCAGGAGGTCGGGGCTGCTCTGGCGAAGCACCGGGAGGAGGTCTGGGAGGAACTACGGAAGGAAGACGAGAACTTCCGGGAACCGATGGCCGGTGACTATCTTGCAGATTATGATCGGGATCTCTGGGGCGAGGAAGTGACGTTTGATGAGCTGGCGCAGATGGCCGGGCAGCTTGTCATCGTCAATGATTCGTGGTATCCGGAGGACTATCTGGAGGAGGACGGAGAGGGCGATGTGCTCCTTGTGACCGACGCAGACGGCGATGCTGTCCATCTGCGTGGTGATACGCCGAAAATATACGAGATCACCAGGCTGGCTATGGATGACAGCGTGAAGACACGGTACTGCACAAAGGTCTGGAAAGTGAAAGGAAGTGAAGCAGAGGATATGATCGAAGAAACCAAGTCCACCGTCATCGTCTCCGGGGACTACACCCGGGCAGTCGCCCTGACACGCTCGATCATTGCCAACGCCCAGGCAGCGCAGCAGTCGCTGTATGAGGTGTGCAAGGGCTTGAAGGAGATGCGGGACGGGAAGCTGTACAGAGAATTAGGGTATCAGAATTTTGAGGAGTATTGCGAGAATGAGGTGGAAATCACCTATCGGCAGGCAAAAAAATATGTGGCAATTGCATCGGGATATGAGGGAAGTCAACTTCCCTCAATTGGCACCGAGAAGCTCTACCTCCTCGCCAAGCTCGACGAGCCAACCCGGCAGGAAGTCACAGAATCCGTGGATGTGGATAGCATTACAGTCAAGGAGCTGAAAGCGCAGATCGCAGCACTGCAATCCGCAAAGGAATCTGCTGAGGCAGATGCCGCACAGGCAAAGGACGCTGCCCGTGAAGCCGAGGAAGCAAAGGAGCGTGCCCGCCTGACGCTGCTTGATCTGATGAAGAAAAAGACCGACCGAGTCAAGGAGCTCGAAGCGCAGATCAAGGAGCTGGAACGTAATCCGCAGGAACTTGTCGTGGTCGATCATACCGAAGAAATCGACCGTCTGAACGCCGAGGTTGAAAAGCTCCGGCAGCAGCTTGCTGAAAAGCCGGATACACAGCTTGCGCTTGATGTTGAGCCGTTGTATCATACGGACAGCAAGGCGCTTTTCAAGCCGTATCTTACCGCTGCTGCCGATGCTGTCAACCGTCTTGCAGAGTTCATCGGACTGCACGGCAGCGATCCCAATTACGATTTCTTTATCGAGAAAATGCAGGCGACATTTGATTTCGCACAGCAGAAAATCGCAATGATGAAAGGAGCATAATCATGTCTGTGAAGATCAACACACTGGAACTGGAAAACGTCAAGCGCATCCGTGCCGTGCAGCTTACACCTGCTGCGAACGGGCTGACGATCATCGGCGGCGGCAACAATCAGGGCAAGACCTCGGTGCTGGATGCGATCTGCTGGCTGCTCGGCGGAAATAAATATCAGCCGAGCAATGCACAGCGTGAGGGCGCACTCACAGAGCCGATGCTCCGCTGTACACTCTCAAACGGGCTTGTGGTCGAGCGCAAGGGAAAGAATGCCGCCCTCAAGGTCATCGACCCGCAGGGAAACCGTGCCGGACAGAAGCTGCTTGACAGCTTTCTCTCGGAGCTGGCGCTTGACCTGCCGAAATTCCTGAACGCTTCTGACCGGGAGAAGGCAGACACGCTGCTGCAGATCATCGGCGTGGGAGATCAGCTCATGCAGATGGAACAGGAGGAAAAGCGCCTGTATGAGCAGCGGCATGCCATCGGGCAGATCGCCGATCAGAAGAAGAAGTTTGCAGCCGAGCTGCCGTCCTGGCAGGGTGTACCGGAGCAGCCTGTCACAGCGTCTGAGCTGATCATGCAGCAGCAGGATATCCTGCGCCGGAACGCAGAAAACCAGCGCTTGCGTTCGCAGCTTGCTGCCTGTGAGGATGCAGTCGTCAAAGCCAGAACAGCTCTGGAGGAAGCAAAGCATGTGCTGGCAAAAGCGGAGTATGATGCTGCTCAGGCACGGAAATCTGCCAAGGACCTGCAAGACGAATCCACGGCAGAAATCGAGCAGAGCATCGCTGAGATCGACGCTGTCAATGCCAAGGTGCGTGACAACATCGCAAAGGCGCAGGCAGAGCAGGAAGCGGACGGGCTTTCCAGACGATACGAGGCACTCACAAACGAGATCGAATGCATCCGGACGGCACGTCGTGAGCTGCTGAATGGCGCAAACCTTCCTCTGCCGGGACTTTCGGTCGAGGGCGGAAGGCTGCTCTATCAGGGTAAGGCATGGGACTGCATGTCCGGCTCGGAGCAGCTCCGTGTTGCAACTGCAATCGTCCGCTGCCTGAACCCGGACTGCGGCTTCGTCCTGCTCGATAAGCTCGAACAGATGGACATGCAGACTCTTGCGGATTTCGGCGCATGGCTCGAAGCGAACGGTTTACAGGCAATCGCAACCAGAGTCAGCAC
>JAFXOO010000418.1 GCA_017528675.1 Oscillospiraceae bacterium
GTCCACACGGTAGGGCGAGGAGATAATCGTCTTGGTCAGAAGAATCTGGGCAACCGTAATGCTGTACTTCGAGAACATCTCATCATAGATATGCATCAGCTCACACTGGCCGACTGCTGCGGCCGCCTGCTTGAGCGGTGTATCCTTCGGACGCTCCGGCAGGTTCAGCTTACCAACGCCAAGGCCGACTGCACCGGAGGACACCAGTATCACCTCATGCCCTGCATTCTGGATGTCGGACAGCACTCTTGTCAGATTTGTCATCCGGCGGATATTCAGCTTTCCGGTTTTATGTGCAAGCGTAGAAGTGCCGAGTTTAATGACAATACGCCTTTTATTCCTGATATCGATCATAGTAGTTCCTCTCTTGTGAGCCCTGTTATTTCAGGCAGCACAGGGATACCCGTTGTCAATTCACTTGATTGGTCGGATGTCCTGCCAGGTAATTCCGCAGATTATCTGCCACAATTTTCACGAGGCGATCTCTCGTCTCAAGGGCAGACCAGGCAATATGCGGTGTAATGATGCAATTCTTCGCTGTTTTCAGCGGTGTGGCGGGATTCATCGGTTCCTGTACCAAAACATCCGTGCCATAGCCTGCGATTCTGCCCTCATTCAGCGCATCCGCAACAGCCTGCTCATCAGCAATACCGCCTCTTGCAGTGTTGATTACATAAGCCGTCGGCTTCATCAGTGCCAGATTCTCACGGCACAGCAGTTGCGCTGTCTGCTCGTTCAGCGGGCAGTGCACGGTCAGAACATCCGCCTGACGGAATGCTTCTTCCCTGCTCACCACCAGATACGGACAATCCAGCGGCTTTGTCCGGGTGTGCACAATCACCTTCATCCCGAAGGCATCCGCCACCCTTGCGACACCACGCCCGATGCTGCCATAGCCGATGACAGCGATTGTCTTGCCGGTCAGCTCATGCAGCGGATACGGGAAATAGGAAAACGTAGGACTCTTTTCCCATTCGCCATCCCGGACGGCTTCCAGATAGCGGGGCAGATTCCCTGCCAGACTCAGCAGAAGCGCAAAGGTATGCTGGATCACGCCGTCTGTGGAGTAAGATCCTGCATTGCACACGGTAATGCCGTGCGCCGTTGCTGCCTGTATATCAATATTATTGTACCCTGTCGCAAAAAGTCCGATATAACGCAGGTTCGGGCATTGCTCCATCACTTCTGCGGTGATGGGGGTCTTGTTGACCAGCACAATATCAGCATCACCGATCTTATCTGCTGCCTCCTCCGGTCTTGTGGAGCCGCAGCAGACGACCTCTCCGAATTCCTCGAATACGGAAAATCCCAGATTAACGGCAGACATCGTGCTCCAGTCGGGAATGACAATCTTCACGTTTCGTCCTCCTGTGATGCCGTGTCCTGTTCGCCGTCTTCGGCTGCAACGGCTTCCTTGTCACGGTCAACAGTGTTGGCAAGAACGCAGGCACCGACAAGTGCAATCAGTTCAGCAATGCCGACCGCATAAAAAAGGGTCTTGTTTTGTGAAAGATAGGGCAGCAGCGTGCACGGCAGTGCAATGGCAAGCACCAGATGGTGGCTTTTATGGAAGCGGATGAATTGCAGGCCGAACACAAGAAACGCCAGCAGCGCCAGAACGATGTGCAGTTCAATGCGAATCGGGAAATACATGTTTTCCATATGGTATCAGTCTCCTTCAGAAGATAGTTTCATATCTTACATTA
>JAFXOO010000419.1 GCA_017528675.1 Oscillospiraceae bacterium
CTTGGCGGCACATCTGCTTGCATCTTTTCCGTCATCTTGCACAGAAATTCCTTGCTGGGCGCCAGCCCAGCGGCGTCATTTCTATACAATCTGACGAAAAATCTGGCTACGCATCTGCACCACCAGCTCTGTGCGGTGTTGCCTAAATGAACCCGGAATGTCAAAAGATGGTGCTGGGCGGTCATCGTCCCGCTTCGCTTATAAAAAAGCTCAGCCCCACTGGCGGCCAAGCTGGAATTGACACCATTGATTTTTTACCTGGAAAGCAGTGAAGCCTATGTTGCCATTTCACAAGAAATTTACAAAGGAATTGTTCTTTTGCGGACTGAAACCGGCGGAATTCCGCCAGGTGCTCAGGCCGGTCTCTGAAGATAACCGGAAGGCGGCTATTGTCTGGGCGGCCACTTCCTCGATTTTCTGGATACTGAGCCTGCTGCTTTCGCTGAACACCTCGGCCTACGCAGCTTGCCGCCTGGTATATATCGTGGCACTGACCGGCAGTATCCTGGTGCTGCTTTGGGCATTGTTCGTTGTTCCAAAGCTGCCACGGACGCTTTATCCGACCATGTACCTGCTGGAGATCACGCTTCTGAGCGCCGGCATCGGCATTGCAGCATGCCAGCCGGATGTGCGGACCTGCACGATGATCGCCGCTGTCATCATTGTCCCGGTCTGCTTCATTGAACGCACAATCATTTCAGTGCTGCTGAATACGGCAACGATCGTGTTCTATGCGTTTCTGACCAAATCATGCATCAAACCGGAAATCTATTCCTGGGGACTGACAAATCTGCTGCTTTTCTCGTTTGCAGGACTGATGATCGGCCATGTCATCAACAAGACACGGTTCGAGCGCTATCTTTATGCGGATTCTGCTGAGAAGCTTGCAAGAATCCAGATGCACTATGCTTACTATGACCAGATGACAGAACTGAAAAACCGCCGTGCCTACTCCGAAGAAACCGATCGTCTGCGGGAGAACATGCCCGATGAGCTGTGCCTTCTCGTTGCAGATGTCAACGGTCTGAAGGTTGTCAACGACACAATGGGCCACGACGCCGGTGATGAACTGATCAAGAGCGCTGCGGAATGCCTGCGCATAGCATTTGAAGGGGTTGGCACGCTCTACCGTATTGGCGGCGATGAATTCTGCATCCTCGCACAGGGGCAGAAGGAACAGATGAAGCAGGGTATGATCCGGCTGGAGGAAATGACCAGAACAGGGAAGGGAACCCTGCTGAAGCGGATCTCAATCTCCTATGGCATGAGCACCGGCGGAAAGGATTCTGATTTCGACAGTCTCTTTCAGGAAGCCGACCAGCAGATGTATGAATACAAGCGGAATTATTACATCACCCACAAGCAAGAGCAGCGCCGGACATGAAGCATCCCCCGGAAGCGTAACTGTATACGCTTCCGGGGGATGTTCGTGCAGGATGGCATTTTTCATTCAATTGATTGACAGCCACCGCAGAGGGTGCAGGAGTGAAGTCCCTGCGAAAAAACCCCTCCCGATGGGGAGGGGGGCGCATCAGCGCACACTTCTCATCAGGCGATTGAAACAGCTTGATGAGAAATCAGTATTATTTTTTGCCATAGCCCCACTGAAGGCCCCAGTGATAGGCATCGTCCATGTTCGGCTTGCTCTGGAAGTACTCGACGCACTTTTCTACGGTAAAGCCGCCCCGGCCGTTGTTCTCCAGCAGCGCAATGGCGCAGATTCTTCTGCTTGTATGGTACTCATCCATACGCACGATGATTTCCGGATTTCCGGGACACCGGATCGTGACAACGCCCTTGGCCTCTGCCCAGTTGGCGGCGCCCTCATAAATGGATGTATAAATCAGGATTCTGCGGATGCGGGAAATCATGTCGCTGTTGATACGCAGATTCTCGCCGGCGCTGTTGGCACCGCTCCGGTCATCGCCGTCAAGCATGATGTACGGCTCTCTTGAATAGCTGCCGAAGTGGCTGCCGATTGCCTGGACAGCACCCATGCTGCCGTTTTCCAGCTCATACAGGCATTCCAGATCGAGGTCGATAGAATCATTGCCAAAACCGCCGAACAACCCTCTGCGCTGCGGCTGGCTCCAGTTGAGATTGATGAGAATTTCACCGCCGGCGCTGCCCTTCTTTTCGAGGCTGACCTTCTGACCCTTGCGCAGCTCCACCTTTGTGGGCATCGCCGGAGCAGGAGTCGGAGCAGGAGCGGGAGCCGGGGCAGGAATGGGCGACGGACGTCTTGTCTCGGACTTGAAATTCTTGTTATTGAAATCGGAGCGGTTCATACCGGAGGGTGCGGGCTGCGGCGCCGGTGCAGGCTGCCGCATCGGTGCAGGAGCAGGAGCCGGTGCAGGGGCAGGAGCCGGTGCAGGAGCCGGAGCGGTATCCGCAATTTCACCGCCGAAGTTCTCAAGCAGATCACCCAGACCGCCGTTGAAGCCGCTTGCCGTCACGCAGATTCGCCAGACACCCTTGCGGTAGATCTCGATGCCGATAATCGCCTTCTCGCTGTGGAAATCTGCTCCGGTCATACGCAGTTCCATCAGGGCATTGCCATTCTGGGAAACAGTGATGACATGGGACTGAATCTGACCCATAGTTCCGTTTCCGTCGATGCTGACGGTGAAGACCAGCTTATTGACCGACTGCGGAAGTGCCGACAGAGAAACGGTGTACTGCGCCGTATTGCGCTGGTTCTGATAGGTAATCTCTCCGCCGGGAGAACGGGTCTGGTTGTAGAACACCATGTACCGGTCATCAGAAAGCCTGTCCTGCGCATCCACACCGAAGCAGCAGGTGTCATACACCGCATTGCCGAGTGTTTGCATCTGCACCTGAATCGGCTGGTTAATGTCCAGATGATCCTCCAGTTTTCCACGAAATCCTCTTACGAGCTGTAGCATTGTCATTTCCTCCTTAATCCGCCTGACTGCGGCTTGTTTGCATTTGCGGATGGAAGCAGCCGGAATCGTCCGTCATGCTGCTGAATTTTGCCTCAACCTTGCGGATCTCACGCTCCGCATCGAGAAAAGCATCCACA
>JAFXOO010000046.1 GCA_017528675.1 Oscillospiraceae bacterium
CATGCTTCCGATTGTTCTGCTCTCCTACCGGCATGGCCTCAAATGGGGACTGTTTTCCGCATTCATCTACAGTCTGCTTCAGATCGTCACCGGCATGGGTACCGTCAGGGGCTTCTTTGTCCCGGAGGATTACGCACTCTGGGCAGGTATCGGTATTGTGCTGCTGGACTATGTTGCAGCCTTCACCGTACTTGGCTTCGGCGGTCTGTTCCGCAATAAGCTGAAGGCGCCGCTTGCACTGTGTCTCGGCTCCATCGTGGCACTTCTGCTGCGCTATCTGATGCACATTCTCTCCGGCTTCATCTTCTTCGGTGCATGGGCAGAGTGGTTCTTCACCCAGGAGGGCTTTTACTCCATCGGTTCTAAGATTATGGAGAACTTCTCCGGTGCAGGTCTGTCGCTCATCTACTCGATCTTCTACAACGGTCTGTACATGATTCCGGAGCTTATCCTGACGGCGATCGTTGCATTTGTCATCGGCAATGTGCCGTATATCGCAAAGAAATTTCAGTAATCAGCCATTGACAGCCGCTCTGCCAGAGTGGCTGTTATACTACTACACGCCCCCAGCGAAAGGAGTGATCTGTCATGACCCAGGAACAGCACGACAAATTACAATCCATCATACGCAGCGCCCGGAAGCTCGTCTTTTTCGGCGGTGCCGGCGTGTCCACGGAAAGCGGCATCCCGGATTTCCGCAGTGTGGACGGACTGTACAACCAGAAGTACAAATTCCCGCCCGAAACCATTCTCTCCCGCACATTCTTTGACCGGCATACGGAGGAATTCTACCGGTTCTACCGGGATAAGATGCTCTGCCTTGACGCAAAGCCCAATGCTGCGCATAAGAAGCTGGCAGAAATGGAGGATGCCGGGATTCTCGCCTGCATCGTGACCCAGAATATTGACGGTCTGCACCAGGCTGCCGGCAGCCGTACAGTCGATGAGCTGCATGGCTCTGTCCACCGGAATTACTGCCAGAAATGCGGCGCTCTCTATGATGCAGCATGGATTCTGCACAGCGAAGGGGTGCCCCGCTGCGAACAGTGCGGCGGTCTGGTCAAGCCTGATGTTGTTCTGTACGAAGAAGGTCTGCCGAATGATACCGTTGACCATGCCGTCAACGCCATCGCCCAGGCAGATGTGCTCATCGTCGGCGGTACCTCGCTGAACGTCTACCCTGCCGCAGGATTCCTGCGCTATTTCCACGGCAGCCACCTCATCATCATGAACCGGGATGCCACGCCCGCCGATGAGCAGGCTGATCTCATCATCCGTGACAAGATCGGTGAAGCGCTGTCGGGCATTGAGCTGTAATCAGCTGACAGGCTGCATCAAAAGAGAAATCATCCGTTTTTTCAACAGGAGGCAACAATATGATAATACTTGACCGCTGCCAGGGGTGTCTGATCGGCGGTGCTGCCGGAGATGCCCTCGGATACGAGATTGAATTCGAGCACATGCGCCAGATTACCAAGCGCTTCGGCAAGGACGGCATCACGGAATATGTACTGCATCATGGGAAAGCTATCATTTCCGACGATACCCAGATGACACTGTTCACCGCAGAAGGCCTTCTTCATGCGGATGAACCTTCCTTTGCCGGATACCGGGCGGGCATCCGAAAGGCCTATCAGGACTGGTATCTGACGCAGCATCTCCTCTACCCGCTGCCGGAAGCAAAGTCTGCCCATTCCAGGCTGTTGCAGGAGCGTGAACTCTTTTCACGGCGTGCACCCGGTATCACCTGCCTGAATGCCATTGAAAATGGCTGCGACGGGTCTGTTGCAGCACCGGTCAACCAAAGCAAGGGCTGTGGCGGCGTGATGCGTGTGGCACCAATCGGGCTCTATCTCTCGCCGGACAGGTTCCCGGAGGATGACTGCGACCGCCTCGGCGCAGAGGCAGCCGCCCTGACCCACGGTCATCCGCTCGGCTGGCTGTCATCGGCGGCTTTTGTGCATATGATCCGGAAGCTCGTCTATGACGATATGACAATGCACGAAGCCGTGGAAAGTGCCATTGCCGCCATGCAGCGGCTCTATTCAGGGACAGAGCATCTCGATGCGCTCATCAGCCTGCTTGAGGATGCCATAACACTGGCGGATACGCCAAAGATCACGCCCGCCAGAGCCTACCGGACACTCGGTGAAGGATGGGTTGGCGAAGAAGCACTTGCCATAGCGGTATTCTGTGCACTGCGGTACGAGGAGGACTTTGAGTCCGC
>JAFXOO010000420.1 GCA_017528675.1 Oscillospiraceae bacterium
CTCTGCATGCAGCGGGAGTTCTGCTGTCCTGAAATCCGTGAACCCGTCACAGGCAGGTATCTGCACTTCGAGAGGTGTTTTGTCCTCGTCAAGAAAGACCTGAAGCTTCACCGGATCCACCGGCGCTGCCGCACGGATGCGGAGCGTTTTCACACCCGTAAGCTCGCAGTTTTTAAAGACCAGCGCATTGACCCATGCCAGTCCCCGCACATGCGTCTCACCGCTCAGCGGGTCGGCATAGATCTCTGTGTTTTCCTGCGCATCGTACAGCTCCGCACGGGTTTCATGGGTCAGATCTCTCGGCGGGATGCTCTCACCCGGCACAGAAACCGTCACACCGCAGCGGATATCCGCCGAGGATGCCCCAAGCCGTATCTCATACGTTCCCGCCTCCACGCAGAACCGCTCACGGCTCACATCGTAAACAGCAAGTGCCCGCAGCGGAATGACCTCTGTAAACTGCACGGTCTCCCCTGCCGGGATGTGCAGCCGTGCAAACCCTGTCAGCCATTGCGCAGGTCTGGGAATCGTCCCGGATTGCGCATGTGCGTAGATCTGCACCACCTCATCGCCGTTCCGTCCGCTTTCGTTCGTGATCCGTGCCGTGACCGCAATGCCGTCCTCCGTCATGGCGGCGTGCAGTCCTTCATACCGGAACTGCGAATAGCTCAGGCCATAGCCGAACGGATACAGCGGCTTTCCGTCAAAATACAGATAGGTCATTTTTGTCTTTGCAATATCATAATCCCGGATATCCGCCAGGTCGTCATCACTTGCATACCAGGTCACCGGCAGACGTCCGGCAGGATTGTTCTCACCGAACAATGTCTGCGCCAGCGCAGTACCGAGCTCAGGGCCGGCATGGCTCGTCCAGAGGATCGCATCCGGCTTGTCCGCCGCATCACCGAGTGCATAGGGGTAGCTTGAAATGATCGCAAAGATCAGCGGAATACCGGTTCCGTGCAGATCATCCGCCAGATTCCAGAGATGCTCCCGCTGCACCTCCGGCAGCAGAATCGTCCTGCGGTCATAGCATTCCCTTGCGACCTGTTCGGGATCGTTGCCGCCGCAGTAGACTGCCACATCACAGGTCTTTGCGAGCCCTCCGATGCGCTCCCAGCCATCGTCCACAGTGCAGACGCAGAAGTATACCGCTGCATCCGGCCTTGCTTTCTGCCGTGCTGTCACCCGGTTCTCTGTACCCAGACAGAGCTGGCGGCCATGCAGATAATCGGAGATGATATCCGGATTTTCATCATCCGGACAGAACTGACGGCGCTTCACCTTAAATGTCTCAGATGTGAACCAGCCGTAGATCTCGTTCTTTCCGAGCTTCAGGACATCGCCGTCGAGCGTGAGAAAGCGTCCGCTTTCCACATGCCGGAAGTTGACCCATTCACCCGCATCATCGTGCCGGCAGCAGTAGAATCTTGCTGCATTGGCGGCATCTGCATCCGCATACAGGCAGTCATCCTCACCAATGCAGAGATACCGCCCGTTCGGCGCACCAAGAATGACAATATCCCAGCCCGGATCGTACACAACCTCGCAGCCACGCTGCTCCAGCGC
>JAFXOO010000421.1 GCA_017528675.1 Oscillospiraceae bacterium
GGCGGCACATCTGCTTGCATCTTTTCCGTCATCTTGCACAGAAATTCCTTGCTGGGCGTCAGCCCAGCGGCGTCATTTCTATTCAATCTGACGAAAAATCTGACTGCGCATCTGTACCACCAGCTCTGTGCGGTATTGCCTAAAACAAACTACGGCAAAGGACGTGATCTCATGGACTATACAACAACCAAGCTGCTCCCGACAAGAAGCTACCCGACCTATCAGTTTTACGCACAAGCAACACCGAAAGCACTCCCCTTCCAGGATGCCTTTCACATCTGCATCCTTGAGGCGCTACGCTGGCTGCGTTCCCGGCTGAGTGCATTTGATGATCTGCCGACCGAGATCCTGCTGCCGGATCCGGAGGACTATGCAGAACTCCAGCCCGACCAGCTCCAGTCTTTCACCTACATGCGTGGCATAGCGGTTGACTGCGTCTATGCCGAAAAGCGCAGGATATGGTCATTCCGTATCACAGAGCCAGATGCCGGCGCCAACCTTGGCACCACGGCAGAGCGCCTGCCGGTCATCGGCAGAACCTTTCAGACGGATATTGCGTTTGCTGTGCAGGACGACTGCATTGAGATCGGCGTGCGGACACTTTGTTCCGATCCATCTGACTGCGATGCTCCGTGCGAGGTATTCCGTCCGACCGTTGTCAAGGTACTCTGCCAGAATCCCAAGCTTGGTGTCGAGCGCTGCGGTATCCGACTCGACGGCCAGCCATTCATAATCGACAGTAAAGCTGCGGTGGAACGGCTGGCGCTGATGCTGGATGACAGCACCTTTGACCTGCCGCTGATCTTTGTCGTTGAGAGCGGTTATGAGGAGACTGCAACCGTTCTGCCTGATTTACAGAAGGCCGCTCCCCTTTCCGCCGTCAGCAAGGGATTCGGCATGAGCAGTGTCGATACGCAATATGACGTCAATCTATCCAGAGTCGATATCAAGGTCACTCATCCGAAACCGCCTGTCAAGGTAAAGAAAACAGCTCCGGAGCCGAAGCTGACTGCACTGCCGAAGGAGAAGAGAATCAAACGGATAGACTTTCCCAGCGAGCGTATGGCAAAGTCGATGATCGGATTTGCAGTTGTGGTTGTTCTGAGCGAGAAGTGTTTGCCGTTTCTGAAAAACAAATGCGGCATTACGCTCTCATCCGGCGATATTGCGGTCTATTGCCACGGCAGGGAAAGTGAGCGGTATGCCTACAAAACCTGGTCAAAAGACAGCGAGGGGTTTCTCAATACATTCCGTGATTCCATGCGGCTCAGTCCCAAACGAAGTGATTACAGCTTCGGTGCTGTGGAATTTCTCTCAAAAGCGAGACTACAGGAGCTGCGGGAGCGCCGTCATGAAACGAGCGACCTCACGGAAAAGTGTGCCATTTACCGGCAGGAAAAGGAGGAGCTGAAACGTCAGGTGCGTGAGCTTTCCCAGCAGAATGCCGATCTGCGCCGGAGCGGTGAGGAACTGCGGCTGACGCAGAAAAAGCTGCTTGCAGCGCAGGATGATCTTGCAGATGCCGAGGAACAGCTCCGCTCGTTGCAGGCATTGCACCAGGAGCGTGAGGAAGCTTACCGGCGTTCTGCGGAGCTGATCCGGTTCTATCGGGAGAAGGCGGATATGACTGCGGAGTTTCCCACTGTCAAGGACAAAATCTGTGATTGGGCGGAAGCGCATTTCTACGAAGACATGCTGATTACCCCAGATGCGAAAACAGCGCTGCGCAAGTACGACACCGCCTTTGATCTGGCGGTGCTCTGTGATGGGCTGTTGTTCCTCAGTGCCTATGCCAGATACCGCCGTGGCGAGTTCTCTGCGGATACGCTTGCACTTTTTGCCGAGCGCTACAGTTGGGAGGTTCAGGGCTGTGGGAAGGAAGCACTGAGGATACACAAGGATGACTATACTATTTCCGTTGACGGCACGCCATATCTCCTCGATCTGCACATCAAGTACGGAGTCAGTGCGCAGTCGCTCGTGAGAGTGTATTTCTGTTGGGATGAAGCACTCCGAAAGCTCATTATTGGCTATATGCCGGGACATCTGGCAACGGTCAAAAGGGGGACATAAGCGTTACTCGTTCAATCAAATAGGATATCAAAACACAGCGCATGGCATTGTGTTCGACAATGCGATAGTAAAAAACGTACAATCGAGAAAATCAAACCGCCCCGGTCAACCGGGGCGGTTTTCTTATGCCCGAATGGAGGGACACCATGCCCAAACCTGCGGATGCAGGGCGATCCCCGTCCCCGCGTAGGGGTAAGTTGCAACTCATCGTTGATCACTTGCCAGGTGCAATTCGCTCCTGAAAGCTGTGGAAGCATCA
>JAFXOO010000047.1 GCA_017528675.1 Oscillospiraceae bacterium
AGGGTTGCACCCTGCACCTGCTTTTGGGCATCCTGATTTTTGGTAAACCAGCTTCCGCTGCGACCGCTCCTTGCGGAGCGGCGGCGGAATAGATGGTACCGGGTGCGGTTCGGAGCATGGGCAGCCAAACAGATGAGGGTCGGCTTGGCGGCATCGCTTCGCTTGCCGCAGGATTGGGCAGCATCGCTTCGCTCGCTGCGGATTTGGCGGTGGAAAGAGAATGCGCTGCACCGTCCTATGAAACACCAGAAAATGAAACAGGAGCAGCTTTGCTGCGATGTGCTAAGGCGCATAGCAATGCCCCCTTTGCCGTATGGCATTGGGGGCATGTGGTGATCGAAGCGGTGCAACGTAATCCTCGAAGCAATCTGCCAGCGGGGGCTCCCCGCCGTAAGGCATTGGGGGCATGTGGCTGTAATCCTCGAAGTAACTCAAAAATTGCCGCCGTTCCAGCCCCAGTTGGCGGTGCCGAAATAGCTTACATAGGTGCGGCCCTTCGGGATGGAAAGCTCTGTTTCCAGAATATCGCAGATCTTGCCGGTCAGCGCATCCGAACCCTGGGTGTTGGTGCCGTAGATCTGCACCTGCACCATCGCAGCCGGCGCATCGCTGCCCTTGAAGTACAGCGCACACTCCGGCTCAAAGCCGACCATGAGCCATGCTTCGCTCTTGCCCGGCAGCGCCGTGATGGCCTGTCCGAGCTGTGCCTTGACGGCATCCATCTTCTCTTTGGTGACAGCAGTGTTGGTCTTGACATTGATGAAAGGCATGATAATTCCTCCTCTTAATAATAGGTTGCAACCTCCTGCTCCGGCGCATCCGTCAGGATGACAGCACCGATCTTGAGCACAGGCCCCTTGTTCTTGTACATCTTATGGCGCTGCACAGAAATCGTCGCCGTGATACGCACCCACTGACGGTTTTCGAGCATCTGCGCCTTTTCCCACTCCGCCACGAACCAGCAGTACTGGATATCCTCCACACAGCAGGTCATGACATGGCGGCCGACAGCGAACATGTTCTTCGGGAATTTCGGATCTCTTGCCGCAACGCCCCGGAAGGTCACGGTCTTGCCGTTGTACTTGTCCGGTTCCTCCATGATATCCCGGTAGAACAGTGCAAAATCACTGTCCTCAATGGTGATATCGTCCTTGGTGATGTCAAAGGGCAGAGGGTCTTCAATATCGTCATAGGCAACCTGCCCGTCTGTCAGCTCATAGGCAATCTGTGTCCGGCGGGATACGCCACGCACAATCTTGTGGAATTCCATCTGATCCATTGTGTTGATGTCGAAGCGGTTAAACACCACCAGCTCGCTGACATTGATCTTGTCCACCACAAGCGAGCGCATGTTGGCGTTGTAGTTCAGGAAGGTGTTCGCATCCACGAAGCACATCGCCTGGTACACCGCCCACTCAATCGGCAGACGCTCGAACAGATCACTGATCGTCCACATGCCGTTGTATTCCAGCACGACTCTGGTCGCACCGGTCTCCTTCAGGATTTTCCTGAGGTTCTCCTCGTTGAAGTCCTCCTGCTCCTCCACCACACGCTGCACCACATTTTTGCTTGCCCAGCGGGACGGCTCGTATTCCTCGATTCCCTCCTCACAGATCAGCAGCAATGTGCGCTCGCCGTTGTTGAAACGCTCATCCTCAAGCGTTTCCTGGATGAATTTCGTTTTGCCGCCTTCCAGGAAGCCGACAAAGAGATAAACCGGAATATCCTCCGGGGGTTGTTGATTCATGGGCATAATCTGGCTCCTTTCTGGTGCTGACGCACCGGCATGCGTCCGGCTGCACAGGCAGCCTTACTCCGCCTTGAACAGCTTGGCGATGGCATCCTCCTTGATCCCCGAACCGATGACGCACAGTCTGCCGATGGTTGCAGCACAGCC
The DNA here is from genome assembly GCA_017528675.1 of Oscillospiraceae bacterium. Lineage (GTDB taxonomy): Bacteria > Bacillota > Clostridia > Oscillospirales > Ruminococcaceae > UBA3855. The sequence goes on from JAFXOO010000047.1 coordinate 1,898, forward strand.
GTGGCGCACATCCGGTGTGCCGGGTACATAGTCATAGTGAATCCACTGGCCGTCCGCACCGGCAACGATGCCCTTCGCCCGCAGAATCAGGCCATAGGTCTCCGCATCACCCAGTGCTTCGAGGGCTGTCTGAATCTCCTCCTCGGTGTAGGTTCTTGCTGTCTCAGCACCCCAGCTCTGGAACACCTCATCGGCATGGTGATGGTGCTCGTGGTCGTGGTCATGGCAGCCGCAGGTGCAGTCCGGGCCGTGGTCGTGATGATGGTGCTCGTGCTCCTCGTCGTGGTCATGATGATGGTGCTCGTGCTCCTCGTCGTGGTCATGATGGTGGTGCTCGTGCTCCTCGTCGTGGTCATGATGGTGGTGCTCGTGCTCCTCGTCGTGGTCATGATGGTGGTGCTCCTCGTCCTCATCATGATGGTGGTGATGGTCATGGTGTGCGGCCTCCTCCAGGAGGGCAGCGAGTTCATCGTCAATGGTATTCTTCTGGGTCATGGCATCGGTGATCTGCTCGCCGGTCAGCGCATCCCAGTCGGTCGTGACGATGGGCGCCTTGGCATTCTTCTCACGCAGGCGCTTGATGACTTCATCGAGCTTGTCCTGGCTCATACCCTGGGTATGGGAGAGGATCAGGCAGGAGGCATAGGTGATCTGGTTGTCGAAGAATTCACCGAAATTCTTCTGGTACATCTTGCACTTCTTGGCATCGACAACGGTCGTGAAGCCGTCAAGCTCCACATCCTCCATGCCAAGATTCTGCACGGCACGGATGACATCCGAGAGCTTGCCGACACCGGACGGCTCGATCAGGATGCGGTCGGGATGGTACTGCTCCAGTACCTGCTGCAACGCCTTGCCGAAGTCACCGACGAGCGAGCAGCAGATGCAGCCGGAGTTCATCTCCGTCACTTCAATGCCGGCATCCTGCAAAAAGCCGCCGTCAATGCCGATCTGGCCGAATTCATTTTCAATGAGCACCAGCTTCTGGTTCTGGTAAGCCTCTGCGATCAGCTTCTTGATGAGCGTCGTCTTACCGGCACCGAGAAATCCGGAAAAAATGGTAATCTTTGTCATACAAATACATCCTCTTTCTCTGTAATGATGCGTGCATCGACTGCACATAGTATCAGTATACCACTTTTTCCGGATTTTTGCAAGAGGGCAGGCGGAATTTTCCAAAAATGCTTGCAAAATGCCACCGCCCGTGCTATAATGAAACCATACAACAACGAAAGAACAGGAGATATTGCATTGGCTGACTATCTGAATATCTATGACAAGACTGCCGGCGCAGCCCAGCCGCCGCAGAAAAAGCCGGTCGCCCTGACCGTCTGCTCGATCCTGACACTTGCGGCAGCGGCAGTTTCGCTGCTCTTTGCCGTGCTGCTGATGATCATCATCGGCACAACTGTGTCCAACGCCGACAGCCCCGGTCTGGAGATGTTCGGCTATATCGGTGCTGTGACGATCCTGATGCTCGGTTCCTGGATTCTCTCCCTCATCGGCGTGCTGGCAGGGCTTATCCTGACCATTGTGACAGCGGTGTGCCGTCATGCGAAGCTCGTTTGGATGCCGGCGCTGAGCATGCTGTTGAGCATCGGCGCTTTTGTGATGACGATGCAGACCATATGACATCATCCATAGCAATCAAAACCGCCCGGAGAGACACACTCTCCGGGCGGTCAGCTTGTCGATAAAGTCCTTTTTCTGGTGCTGGCGCACCGTGAGGCGCCCCACCCCCAACCCAATGCCAACAACTTAGGCTTCTTTGTCGGCTTGCGCCGACTCAGGAGGGGCTGCTCGCCCCTCCTAAACCTCCCCCGGCAGGGCGGTGACCGCCCTGCACCCGCAGGTTTTATTCTGCTAAGTTGTTAGCATTGCACCCCGATCAGGGCTGCCGCCCCGAACCCTGCAAAACAGCTTTTTTGACAGACTGACCGCCCGGAGAGACACGCTCTCCGGGCGGTTTCAATTTGCGGTATTCAGGGTGTGGGGGCTGTCTTACTGCAAGAAATCATTCATGACGATTTCCACACGGTGATTGCCTTCTGCATCATCGGAAATCATCTTGACCTCCTGCATGGTGATGGGCTTTGTCGGGGAAGAAACGGCGCCGTCGCTGCCCATGACACGCTCCACCTTGAGGAAATCATCCACGACATCCATGCCGTAGGTCACCTCACCGAAAGCGGCATAATTACCGTCGAGGAAGCTGCAATCGGTATAGCAGATAAAGAACTGGCTGGAGGCGGAATCATTCTCCTGGCTGCGTGCCATCGAAACCACGCCACGCTTGTGGGAGAGGGGATTCTGCACGCCGTTGGAAGCAAATTCGCCCTTGATATTCTGGTCAGAGCCGCCCATACCGGTACCGGTCGGGTCACCGCCCTGTGCCATGAAGTCATCCACAACCCGGTGGAAGCCGACGCCGTTGTAGAAGCCGTCGTTGACGAGCTTCTCGAAATTCTCGCAGGTAATCGGTGCGGCATCGGCATGCAGTGTAATGACGATGGCATTGGCGGGGAATTCTTCCTCGCCCTGTGCAGCGGTGCCTGCGGAAGTAGTGGTTTCGGTCGTTTTGCCGCAGCCTGTGAACACGCCGCACAGCAGCAGACCTGCTGTGAGTGCTGCAAACAGTTTATTTCTCATTGGTAACTCCTCCTTTATGCATTGGCCTTACTGAGCCAGGTATATGCCACATCAAGTGCCTCAAACAGGCTTGGGCGCTCGCCGTTTTTGACGATAGCCTCGATGGGATTCAGTTTATCATCCGTGGACATCTGGTAGAATTTCACTTTCTGGGAAACGCTTACACCGTCCACATCCTTCAGAGATTCTGCCTGGAGCATTACCACGAAGTCCTCATTCATGAAGCCGTAGTACATATCATTTCCCTTACGGACGAGGGGATATCCCTTATAAGTCATGAAAGCCATAATTACCTCTCTTTCTGTTCAGCCGCAGGCACGCTGCGGCGGTCGGATTGATGGCAGGATGTTTGCTTGTTATGCATATGGTTCTGGAAACGGATAGCGTAGGGGTATGGGGCAATGCCAACAACTTAGCAGAATAAAACCTGCGGG
>JAFXOO010000422.1 GCA_017528675.1 Oscillospiraceae bacterium
ACAAGTTTCTGAACTATCTCGATCTCTACCGCCGCTATATGCTTGGGAAAGACAACTATCCGGGCGAAACCGCCGCAGTGCCCGTTGACGAGGATCTGCCGGAATCCGTCCGCAATGCCATCGCCGCCCAGCAGGCACAGTCTGCCGAACCTGAGAAACCCCCGGCGCTCCGGCCCGGTGAACAGAACCCCGCTGCCACAGTGCAGCCCGCCAGGACTGCCCCTGCCATCCCGGCAGCAGAGCCCTCCGCTCCCGTGCAGATGCCTGTACGCCCGGCAATGCCTGAGCGCAGCACAGCGTTCCCTGACCCTGCCCGGCCTATTGCCGCCTCATCTCAGCCATCACCCCAGCCCCCTGCCGCCCCGGCTTCCCAGCCGGCGGAAACGCCCGCCGCTCCGGAGAAAAAACCGGAGGTCGATGTTGATGCCCTGTTCGACCAGGTGCTTGCAGAACACGGCAGATCCCGGCATCCTGCGCCGAGGAAAAAAGGGCTGTTCCGCCGATAGAAAGGAGTTCCTATGGCATCACCTCTTGCAGACCGCATCCGGCCGCAGACGCTGGATGATGTGGTCGGCCAGCAGCATCTGCTTGCCCCCGGAAAGCCCCTGCGCCGCATCATCGAAAGCGGCACCATCCCAAATATGATCTTCTACGGCCCCTCCGGCGTAGGCAAGACCACCGTCGCCAGCATCATTGCCGCCCGCACCAATATGACCCTGCATATCCTCAACGGCACCCAGGCCGGCATTGCGGACATCAAGAGCGTCATAGCGGATGTGGGAACCTTTGCGTCAATGAACGGGATTCTGCTCTATCTTGACGAGATCCAGTACCTCAACAAGAAGCAGCAGCAAAGCCTGCTGTCCTATATCGAAAACGGCGATATCACGTTGATTGCCTCCACAACCGAGAATCCGTTCTTTGCCGTCTACAACGCCGTCATCAGCCGCAGCACGGTCTTTGAATTCAAGCCAGTGGAAGCGCCGGAGCTGGAGCGTGCCGTGCAGCGTGCCTTCCGTGAGCTTGCGCAGCTACAGGGACAACCCCTGCACATCGAGGACGGTGTGACAGCGCATATCGCCCTTGGCAGCGGCGGTGACGTCCGCAAGGCAATGAATGCCGCAGAGCTCTGTGCGCTGTCCGCCGACCCGGCAGAGGACGGCCTGCATGTAAGCCTTGCACTGGCGCAGGAGCTGACCCAGCGCAGCAACATGCGCTATGACCGTGACGGCGATGCGCACTATGACATTCTCTCGGCGCTCCAGAAATCCATCCGTGGCAGTGACGAGAATGCGGCGCTGCACTATGCCGCAAGGCTCCTCGAAGCCGGCGACCTGATCTCGCTGACCCGCCGGCTGTTGGTCATCGCCTCAGAAGATGTGGGACTCGCCTATCCGATGACGCCGATGATCGTGAAAGCGTGCGTAGACAATGCGCTTGCCCTGGGACTCCCGGAGGCACGCATCCCGATTGCCGAGGCGATCATCCTGATGTGCACCGCACCGAAGTCCAACTCTGCGGAGGCGGCAATGGACGCCGCCATCGCAGATCTCCGGAAATACGGCCCGCTCGACTTCCCCCGCCATCTCCAGAACAAGCATTACGACGGCGAAGGCGCAGCCGTCAGGGGTCAGCATTATCTCTATCCCCACGACTATCCGAACCACTACGTCCGCCAGCAGTACCTCCCGGATGAAATTGCCGATCATGTGTATTACCAGTTCGGTGAGAACAAGACCGAGCAGGCAGCCCTTGCCTATCGCAAAAAAATCCTCAGCGAATCATAGTCATCCGCCACCGCAGAACAGCCTGCGCCATAGCATCCGATCCGGCATCGGGTGCTATGGCGTTTTCTTCATCCCCATGAAAAAACAAAAGCTCCCGGAAGATTGGATCCGGGAGTAGTTTTGCTATTCAATTGTCATGATCGGGAGTTATCGTTGTGCATTGGACACACACGCCTTTCTGCTAAGGATATTTTAAGATAACCTTCATAGCGCTGCTTTTCATACGCATCACACACTTTCAAGGAGATTTTCTAATCAGAATTTCTCATCGGAGTGTACCTCCATCTATTGAAATCTTATGCCTGCTATGTAAAGTTTCGCTGCCATGAGTCATGCCTTAGCAACTTTCCGGTACGCCGGCACTGAAACAATCGAGCACACCGGAACCAGACGAAGAATCACTAACCACAGAATTGAGCTACGGCTTATAAGCCCCTGGGTACCGGACGGGGAGACAATCCCGTCAACACTGGTCAACCCTCATTCACTTAACTGCGGCCGGCGAAACCGCCTGCTGCTGTGATCCGTCCATCTTCTCCATTGGTTTCGCCCTCCCTTGCAGGCTCCCGCACTTTCCGCAGCCCTGAAGGCTGTAAGCAGGAACACCTGAATTTTTGCTTCCGCTTCCGGGAAGCCTCTCAATAAAGTCTGCAGAATCTTTATCTTGTATATAGTATACCACATCCGTTGTGAAATGTCAATAGTTTTCTCTCTACTTTTTGAAACTTTTTTAGTTTTGTAGGATATACCAAACGCTTGTCCTGTGAACTGTGCAGATTTGCGGAAATCCTGAATGCTCAGTCAGGAAATGCAACAATTTTAGAGGCCAGTTCCGCATTGGCAAGGCGTTCTTCCGACCCATCGGGTCTGCGCAGCAGCACATGCGCACCGTTGGAATAGACAATGCCCTCCTCCGTGAGGCAATAGTCGAGCACCGCCCTGGCGAGCACCTCCTCCGAGCCGTCCGCCCGCCTGCAAAGCAGCACCCGGTTCCTGGGAAGAATGCCCAGATACATCTCCCCGGAGCGGAAATTCTCCCTGAGATTCTTCTGCGCCTTGATGAGATTTCCTTCAAAGAACATCGTCTTTGCAGACCGCTGCTTTGATTTCTGGCTGTCCCGCTGCGGCCCGTCCGAGCGGAGCGACTGTCCGCCAAAGAGGATCGAGAACAGGTTCAGGAAGCCGCCGACCGCCATGATCATGCGCACCGGAAACAGCAGTACATCGAGCAGAACCTGTCCGATGCTGACCTGTGCATCCCCCGCCTGCACATAGGGCTGCCGGATGACGAACAAATCCCCCGCCGCATTGACCTTCGGGCAGAGATAATCGTACCGTTCCTCCTCCAGGAGTAGCTCCATGCTCCGGCTTTGCAGCGAATAAACCGCCGCCGCTGCCGGCCCGAAGACATAATCGCTCCCCCGCCGTGCAATGCCGCTGGTCGAGAAATAGAGCTTCCGCCCGTCCGGCGCCCAGCTCGGCGCATTCTCCGCAGAATCGCCCTCCGTGATCTCTGTACACCGGCTCTGCGGCAGATGATAAAGCCCGATGTGCGAGCGCCCGTCCGGATAGCGGATGCACGCAGCCACATCGTCCCCATGCGCCGCAACCGCACCGAGCCGCACATCATTTCCCGACACGATATGCCCGTCATAGACAGCGTCCTCTGTCAGCTCCCGCCGGTACATACCGCCGCTTGCATCGAGCTGAAGCGTGTAGAGAAATTCCGTCCCGTGTGCCGCAATCCCGCAGAACTGCGCCGAAATCTCCTCCATCTCCGGATCCTGCGCCGCCCCGGTGAACTTGGCACCGGTGCCGGTGGTTTTCCAGAGCTTGCTGTCGTGAATGGATTGCAGTGTGTCCCTGTATTGTTGCAGCCGCATGCAGGGCAGCTCACAGACCTTGCCGTTCCCGGCGAGCCAGAGCTTGTCGCCGGTCGTGTACAGAATTCGCATAGTATCGCCTCCCGGAATGATAGGTAGCTTTATTATACCATTCCGGACGGGGTTTGTCAACCGGACACACCTCCGCTGCCGCAAGGTAGCCCGTCATCAGATACAGCGCAGGATTCCGGAGGCCGCTGTACCACAGTCCGCAAAATGCTGCTGCCGCACAGCACAGCGCTGCCGCATGCAGCACCCGCTCCGGCACCGGAAGACACCTCAGAGCCGTGCCGCCGTCAAGCACCCGGAACGGGAGCAGATTGAACAGCCCCATGCACAGATGCAGCAGCGCTGTCTCCTGCCGGGCAGGATACAGCAGCACCGCCGCCAGCAGATTGACCGCCGGCCCGCTCAGGCTGATGCAGAGCTGCTGTAGCCGTGAGAGGCAGGCGGTGTGCGTCACCATCTGTAAACCGGCCGCCTGAAAGCGAATCTCCCGGATGCCCGCCCTCGTCAGCCACATGGCAAGCCCATGCCCTGCCTCATGCAGCATACAGACCGCAAGGCACTGCACCAGGAATGCCCCGTCCCCCCACAGGCAGATAATGCAGACTGCCGCCGGGAATCCAAAATCCACCACAATCCGGCATGTCCCGCATCTCAGCTCCAAAGTCCCTGCACCACCGCCGCAACTGCCGCTGCCCACGGCTCCGATGGCGCACCGCTGCGGCTGCGGAACAGCCCTGTCACCTGATCGAATGCTGTCTCGTCATACACCCGCAGCAGCAGCATCGCCGTCAGCAGCAGCACGCACACGATGTACTGCGCAAAGATCACATCCGCCGCACTCTGCTTCGGCGGCTCCGTTACCTCTGCCGTTTTCAGCACCGGCGGCTCCCAGGTATCCCTGTCCTCCGGAATTTCCACAATGACCTTCTCCATCTCTGCATGCCCCCTTTGCCGCATTCTATGCAGATGCCGCCGGAACTATGCACCCGGCTTCATTCCGAACGCATCCGGTAGACCCTTGCCTCATACGGCCGGAACAGCGGCGCACCGCCGTCCGTATCGGGATAATTGGCCATCACAAGCTGCAATCTGCCGCTGCGGTAGGGCTCCGGGAGCGTCAGCGTGTGCTGCCTGTCCGAAAAGGAGCAGACCACAAGATACCGGATCGTTCCGAGTACCCGCTCATAGATATAAAAATCCGGATCCAGCGGCCGGAATTCCCGGTAGCTCCCGTACAGCAGCGTCTTACTGCGCCGGCGCAGTGCGATACATTTCCGGTAAAAGCTCAGAATGCTCCAGGGATCGTCCTTTTCTGCGGCAACATTGACATGCGTGTAGTTCGGGTTGATGAAGAACCACGGCTCACCTTCCGTGAAGCCGGCGTTCTTTCCCGCTGTCCACTGCATGGGCGTGCGGGCGGAATCCCGGCTGGAAGCATGCACCCGCCGCAGACGTTTTTCCTCCGGCTCAAAGGTCAGCAGCCGTTCATAATTGCCCTTGCTCTGTACATCGACATATTCGGCAATGGAACCCAGCCGGATATTGGTCATGCCGATCTCCTGCCCCTGATAGACAAACGGCGTCCCCTGCAAAAACAGATAGCATATCGCCAGCATCGTCCCGCTCTCCCGCCAGAACACCTCGCTGCCATAGCGGCTGATGATGCGGGGATGGTCGTGGTTTTCGAGGTACAGCACGTTCCAGCTCTTTCCGGCAAGCGTCATCTGCCAGCGGCTCACTGCCCGTTTGAAGCGCACCAGACTGAAGGGGAGCTGTAGATATTCCGTGAACAGGCAGTCCGCCAGCATGTGGTCAAACGAGATCATCATGTCCATCGACTGCGTATCCCCCGTCAGATACCGCATTGCAGACCGCACCGTTGTCATCGGCCCCTCGCCGATCTGCACAGCGTTGTACTCATCGGCAATGCGCCGGAATTCCGCTAAATATTCGTGCACATGCGGCCCGTCCTTGTAGTGCATAATCGCATTGGCACCCGGCACAAAGGGCAGGCCGTCCGGCAGTCCCTCACGCTTGGAGATAAACGTGATGACATCCTCCCGGAACCCGTCCACGCCCATATCCAGCCAGAACCGCATGATCTCCTGCACCTCCCGGCGCACCGCCGGGTTATCCATGTTGAGGTCGGGCTGCTTTTTGCTGAACAGGTGCAGATAGTACTGCCCCCGCAGTTCGTCATACTCCCAGGCCTTCCCCTCAAAGAGCGAATCCCAGTTATTCGGCGCATCCCGCCAGATGTAGTAGTCGGTGTAGGGGGCAATGCGCCGGCGGCTCATCTGGAACCACGCATGCTCATCGGAGGTATGATTCACCACCAGATCCATCAGCACCCGGATGCCCAGGCTGTGCGCCTTGTTCAGCACACGCCGGAACTGTTCGAGTGTGCCGAAGTCGGGGTGGATATTCCGGTAATCCGAAATGTCATAGCCATAGTCCGCATTCGGGGAGGGATAGATGGGCGAGAACCAGATGCCCTCCACCCCCAGTGCATGCAGATAGTCGAGCTTGTCATACACGCCGTACAAATCCCCGATGCCGTCGCCGTTGCCGTCGGCAAAGCTGCGCATCCAGATCTGGTAAAAAACCGCCTCCCGGAACCAGTTCTTGCTGCGGGATTTACTCAGTCCTTGCTGCCCTTGATTTTCTTCCATCCCTCTTTGAACCCTTCTTTCACTTCGTGCCCTGCGCTGTGGAATCCCTCACCGATCTCCCGGAATCCCTCACCGATTTCCCGTGTACGCTTCACCATTTCGAGATGCTTTTCCTTCAGGAATTCATTCATATCCGCAATGTTTTCCTGCATACCGCTGAGGTTTTCCCGCATATAAAGCATGCTGCCGTTGAAATTATCCTGCAACCCGGTATGCAGTGCCACCGGCAGATGGAAGGCATCGTAAATGCCGTCCATCACCTCCACGGTCGTGTGCAGGAACCAGTCGGAGCTCTGCTCCTGGCGTGCCGGAAGCAGTCCCGCATGGCGGTTTTCGAGAATCACCTGATAGCGGTCAGCCGCCGCCAGCACGCTCTCCTCCCAGGAAATATAGATCTCA
>JAFXOO010000423.1 GCA_017528675.1 Oscillospiraceae bacterium
CGCAGCATCATCTCAAAACGACCGCTTACGCTGCACTTGTGCAGGGTCAGGCAGTCTGTCAGGGTTATGCCGTTCTGCTATATCGGTTACTGCGGGAATGCGGCATTTCAGCAAGAGTCATCACAGGTACAGCCGGCGAAGCACAGGAATACCACGCCTGGAATATTGTCTGCATCGACGGGCTGTATTATAATCTTGATGCAACGTGGGACAGCGCTTCCGGGGAAAGGACACATTTTTTGCTCCCGGATGCAGCGTTTACAGATCACATACGGGATGCTGCCTATGCAGATGCGTTGTTTACAGAAGCCCATCCGATGGCGGATCGGGCTTATGGAACGGATTGAGAGGAGTATTTGATGAAGAAGATTACAGTTACTGATATCCTGCTGCTGCTGCTGAGCCTGGCGCTCTGCATCGGCATAAAGGTCATTTTCCATGCCTGCGGGCCCAAGGAGGACGGCGGCTTTATGGCGTGTCACTGGGCAGAACAAGCAGTGTTTGCTGCCTCCATCGGCATGGCAGGCGTTTCCTGTATCCGTCTGCTGCTTAGCCGGCGTGAGAAGGCAGGTGCAGCCCTGGCAGTGGCTGTCATGGCAGCAGTCACAGCATTCCTGCCCGGTGTATTCATCCGGCTGTGCATGATGCAGGAGATGCGCTGCCATGCGGTGATGAGACCGGCGGTGCTGCTGCTCTGCATTGCCGTTGCAGCGGCTGGTGTGACGGATTTTGTACTTTCACGGAAGGATGACCGACATGATGCATAATCTTGCCCTTCGCAACCTCAGAGCCCGCTCGCTGCGCACTGCAATTCTCATCGCTCTCACGGCGCTGCTGTCGCTGACGATTTGCGGGGGCACGCTGCTTGTATCCGGACTTCAGCGTGGGTTAGGCTCACTTGAAGCACGACTCGGCGCAGACATCATGGTTGTGCCTTATGAGGCCAGAACGAAATCAAATCTCGAAACGATTGTCCTGCAAGGCAATCCGGGTTACTTTTACATGGACAGAAGCCGCTATGAAAAGATCGCAGGAACCGAAGGCATTGCTCAGATTTCGGCGCAGTTCTACCTTGCTTCCGCAAGCTCCGGCTGCTGTTCGATCCCGGTGCAGATCATCGGATTTGATCCGGAGACCGACTTCACCGTGACACCATGGATGAAGCGCAGTTACGAAGGAACACTGCAAAACGGCGACATTGTGGTCGGCAATGATCTGAATGCGTTTCCCGGCGATACCCTGCAATTCTACGGCGTGGAATGCCACGTTGCCGCCAAGCTCGAAAAGACCGGTACCTATTATGATTCTGCGGTCTTCACGAATGAGGAAACGATTGTATCCCTGATCCAGTCATCGCTGGACAAGGGCATGAATGATTTTGCAGATACGGATCCGGCAAAGGCTGTCTCCGCCGTGCTCATCAACGTTGCTGATGGCTATTCTCCGGAGGAAGTGATGAACGATATCAACATCCATGTCAAGAAGGTCAAGGCAGTGCAGACCAAGGAAATGATCGCCGGCATTGCCGGCAGTCTACAGGGCACTTCCGATGTCATTGGTCTGCTGATTGCTGCGGTGTGGGTGCTTGGTCTGGTCATACTGCTGCTCACGTTCTCGATGCAGATGAACGAGCGCAGACGGGAATTTGCCGTGATGCGTGTCGTAGGTATGTCCCGCAGGTCGCTTGCCTGGCTTGTGATGCAGGAGGCACTGCTTTCGGGTGCCTGCGGTGCAGTCATCGGAACAGCAGCGGCACTGATCGGAATGCTCTCTTTCCGCAGCGCTATCGGCGCACAGATCGGACTGCCGTTTCTTTTGCCGGGAACGGCAGGCACAGCAGGACTTGCATTGGGAGCTGTGATGGCAGTCATGCTTTCCGGGGCGGCTGCGGCAGCATGCACCGCTTATCGCATCAGCCAGATCGACACAGCCCGTATTCTGAGGGGGGATAACGGATGACTCTGACCGCAAAACAGCTTTCCAAGGAATTTCCGAGAAAATCACGGACATCAAACTGCTTTACAGCACTTTGCCCGCTCGACTTCACACTTGAACCGGGCAAGCTTACGGTGCTGACCGGACGTTCCGGCTCCGGCAAGAGCACGCTTCTGAATGTACTGGCAGGACTGATGCAGCCTACGCAAGGGCAGGTGCTTGCGGACGGTCAGGATCTCTATGCGATGCCGGATGTAGCCCTGTCAGAATTCCGGAACCGGCATATCGGCGTGGTTCCGCAAGGACAGACGGCTGTCTACAGTCTGAGTCTGCTGGAAAATATCCTGCTGCCGGTGACGCTCTTTCGTAGGCCGTCCGATGCAGAGCAGCAGCGGGCACAACTGCTCCTTACAGAGCTTGGCATTGTAAAATTGGCAGATGTTCCACCTGCCGAGCTGTCCGGTGGTGAGATGAAGCGGATGGCGATTGCAAGGGCGCTGCTGCCGCAGCCAGAGATCGTTCTGGCGGATGAACCCACAGCCGATCTTGACGAGGAAAACACTGACATCGTTTTCCGTGCATTGCAGACCGCAGCAAAGAACGGTGCCGCTGTTCTGGCGGTGACACATGAGCAGGGCGCAGAGCGCTATGCTGACAGAGTTTGTACCATGCACAACGGAATACTGGAGGGATAGATTATGATGAAGCAGGAAACAGCAGAGCATTATCTGAGGGTGATTCTGCAATTGAAAAAGCGCTATGGAGCTGTCCGTGCAGTCCAGATTGCGGATGAACTGCATGTTTCCCGTCCGACTGTCTGTGTGGCACTCAAGGAGCTCAAACGCTGCGGCTATGCGTATGATTATGACGATCACGAAATTCGTCTGACCCAGTACGGTGAGAAAATTGCCTCAGCGATAACAGAGCGCTGTAGCTTTATGCAAATGCTGCTGACCGTGCTTGGTGTGGATCCGGAAGTGGCGGAAAAGGATGCCAATTTACTCGGACATGACATGTCGGATGTCAGTTATGGTGCACTCCGCAGCTTTGCGATGGATCATCTGGCCCAAAAGCTGCAAAAGCAATGAATCGGCTGTGCAGCGTGTACAAACAGCAAATGACTATCGGACTGACGGAAAATGCTGACAAATGAATCACCGCCTATCCGGCAGGCTCTGCAATCCATTTGCAGCGCTTGCAAGGTAGGCGGTGATTTATTATGTGCTTTTCACGAATCTATGCAGTTTTCAGAATTTGAACACCCTTACGGGTTCTTTCTGTTGTATCAATTGGGGGTTCTGCATATCCGTATACACGCCTGCAAACCCCCAGTCTGCACGCTTTCGGATGTACTCTGTATCGCAGAAAACCTGCGCTTCGTAGGAGGTCTGCTGTTCATCAGAATCGGTCGAAACTCGTGCATATCCGGCAATCTTCTTTTCGAGCTTCGCCCGCTTGTCAGCGATAGAAGTCGTAGCCATAGCATCACCACCAGGGGGAATTTTGAATCGGGCATAAAAATGCAGAGCCGGTGTTGCCTTAATCATTTAGGCTATCTATTAGCTCCTTTATCTCCTTGCTGATGTGCTCATATTCAAAGGAATATACATAGTGACCGCAGTCGAGCTTTATGAGCTTTCCGTCTGAGGAAGCATCCACCATTGCCTGCGTTCCGCTTAACCAAAGCTCCTGCTGGGCGGTATCTTCTGAAACATACATTAACACGGGTACTGTAGGCAGCGGAGAAGAGTTCAGTTCGTCTATCACGTCAAGCTCGTAATCAGGATTCATCTCATTTATCATCGTATCATTTGCGAGAATATGAGCATTTATCTCAGTGTAGATTTTTTCTTCTTCGCCGGTAAGAGTGCCTGAATACTCTGAACTACCGATCCTGACAAGTCCCGTATATCTGCTTACTCTGTTAATAAATTTGACAAGTCCTACAAGTTTCGCATTGGTTTGTATCGTATCTTCTTCTTTTCCATTCGGTATGCACATATCCAGTCCAACTATCGCTTCAACTTCATCCGGATATTTCTGCGCCCAAAGGACAGCTTCATATCCCGAATAGGAATGAGCGCAAAGTATATATGGTGCTTCAATACCAGCCTTTTGGAGTGCCTCTCTGTCCTGACGGAGTATGGTATCAAAATCACGTTCACCGTCTACTACATCGCTGAATCCATAACCGAATTTCTCCACAACGGCAATTTTGTTTTCATCACTGAGACGTGAGTACAAGCATTTGAAATCCAGTATTGGAGAGGTAGTGCCCCAGCCCGACATGAACACGATGGTGTGTTCACCCTCTCCCTCGGTGTAGATGCTCATATTGTGACCGTCCACTTCGACGAGCTGTCCGAGGGGTGTTTCGTAAAGGTCTTTGTTCTTTCTCAGCATGATCTGATTGTAGATTGTCATAATGATAAGAAATGCTGCTAACAGTATCAGAAGCACGAGTAAGATTTTCCCTGTGATTTTCATTGCTTTTTTCATGATTGTCTCCTACATTATTTTTAAGGCAACACCGCACAAAGCCCGCCTGACGGCTTGGCGGCACATCTGCTTGCATCTTTTCCGTCATCTTGCACAGAA
>JAFXOO010000424.1 GCA_017528675.1 Oscillospiraceae bacterium
AGTTTCATAACTTACATTATACCACAATCCGACATGAAATGCAAGGGGAAAAACAAAAAAGTAAGGCGAGGTCATTTTTCGGGGATTCCCCTTGACAAATCAACAAAAAAATGCTATAATAGCTTTATTCTGTGGGGCAAACTCCACAAACGATTCTGCGGATGAAACCTTGCCGGGCTTTGTCCGTTTATTTTGGTTATTACATGACAGGGGATGATCGCCATGAATCTTGAAAAGCAGAAAGCAGCGCCTGTATATGAAGCACTGGAACGCTTCCGGCGGCAGCGTGTTGTACCCTTTGATGTACCCGGTCATAAAAGAGGCAGGGGGAATCCGGAGCTTGTCAAGCTCCTTGGTGAACAGTGCGTTAGTCTGGATGTCAATTCCATGAAGCCGCTGGACAATCTGTGTCACCCCGTTTCGGTCATTATGGAAGCAGAGCAGCTTGCGGCCGAAGCGTTCGGTGCAGCACACGCCTATTTTATGGTAGGCGGCACGACTTCTGCTGTGCAGTCGATGGTGCTGACAGCCTGCAAGCTCGGCGATAAAATCATCATGCCCCGCAATGTTCACCGGAGCGCAATCAATGCGCTGGTGCTCTGCGGTGCGGAACCGGTATACGTCAACCCGGATGTCGATGCACACATCGGCATTGCGCTTGGCATGGAGCTTTCGGATGTGGAGAAGGCCATCCTGATGCATCCGGATGCTACCGCTGTTTTTGTCAACAATCCGACCTATTACGGCATCTGCTCCGATCTGCGGGGCATTGTGAAGCTGGCACATGAGCATGGCATGATGGTGCTGGTCGATGAAGCACACGGCACGCATCTCTCGTTTCATGAAGGGCTTCCGGTTTCTGCTATGGAAGCCGGTGCAGATATGTCTGCAATTTCGATGCATAAATCCGGCGGTTCGCTCACCCAGAGCAGCCTGCTGTTATTAAATGAGAACGTCAACACCCGCTATGTCGAGCAGGTCATCAACCTGACGCAAACGACAAGCGCCTCCTATCTTCTGCTGTCGAGCCTGGATATCTCCCGCCGGAACTTAGCGCTCCGGGGACGTGAGAGCTTTGAAAAGGTGCGTCAGATGGCGGAATATGCCCGTGAAGAAATCAATTCCATCGGGGGCTATTACGCCTATGGAAAAGATCTTGTCAACGGCTCAAGCATCTATGATTATGATGTCACGAAGCTTTCTGTCTATACCCGTGACATCGGTCTGACAGGCATCGAGGTTTATGATCTGCTGCGGGATGAATATGACATCCAGATCGAATTCGGGGACATCGGCAACATCCTCGCCTATATCTCCATTGGTGACCGGATCCAGGACATCGAGCGTCTTGTCGGCGCACTTGAAGATATCAAGCGTCTCTATTCCAAGCCGGTTTCCCGTCTGCACAATGCGGAATACATCACCCCGATTGTGGCAGCAACGCCACAGAAGGCATTCTACTCCGAGAAAGTGCTGCTCCCCATCCGGGAGACACCTGGCCGCATCTGCGGCGAGTTCGTCATGTGCTATCCGCCGGGCATTCCGATTCTCGCTCCGGGCGAAATGGTGACGGAGGAGATCGTGGATTATATCCTCTTTGCAAAGGAAAAGGGCTGCTCCATGCAGGGACCTGAGGACGGGACACTGGAGCGGCTGAATGTGCTGGTATGATGCAGCAAAGCAGGCAGATGATGTTTTTTAATACTTGAAGGAGGTATGCATATGGACTTCTGGTTTTCCGAAATGCACACCCATAATGTCAAAATGTCGATCCGGGTCGAAAAGCAGCTTTTCTCCGGGCAGAGCGATTTTCAGCGGATTGACGTATTTGAATCTGAAGAATTCGGCCGTTTCCTGACCTCGGACGGCTCTGTGATCTTCTCCGAAAAGGACGAGTTCACCTATGATGAAATGATCGTGCATGTGCCGATGGCGGTGCATCCGAATGTCCGCAAGGTGCTGGTCATCGGCGGCGGCGACGGCGGTGTTGCCCGTGAACTGTCGTATTATACCGAGATCGAGGAAATCGACGTTGTAGAGCCGGACGAGCTGTTTGTCAAGGTCTGTCAGGAGTACTTCCCCGACAATGCCAGAGGTCTCGATGATCCCAGAGTACGGCTGCATTACCGGGACGGGCTGCGGTTCCTGCGGGGCAAACAGGACGAGTACGACCTTATCATCAATGACTCCACCGACCCGCTCGGCCATACAGCGGGACTGTTCACCAAGGAATTCTACGGGAGCTGCTATAAAGCACTGCACGATGACGGTATCATGGTCTATCAGCATGGCTCACCGTTCTTTGACGAGGACGAGGATGCCTGCCGTGCGATGCACCGCAAGGCCTACAAGAGCTTCCCGATCAGCCGTGTCTACCAGGCACATATTCCGACCTGTCCGTCGGGCTACTGGCTGTTCGGCTTCGCCTCCAAGAAATACCATCCGCTCCGGGATCTGAACGCCAAACGCTGGCGGGAACGTGGGTTAAAAACATGGTACTACACCACAAACCTGCACACCGGCGCCTTCATGCTGCCGAAATATGTGGAGGATCTGCTGGAGGAGGAGGAGCAAAGGAGGATCTGACCTATGGAAATACAGAGCAACGAAGACCTGCTCGATGTGCTCGGAGAAGACTTTCTCTGGACCATCATCGAGGATTATATCGAGCATGATTTTCCGCATATCAAAGAAGCGCTGCGCAAGATCGGCAGAATTGACCAGGCTGTCGTTGACACGATCGCATGGGCGGAGGTTCAGGAATCCGATTTCTTTGATGCCAGTGGCTTTCATGCGGAAAACGGCACACTTCGCATTTCCTTTGAGATGCCTGCGCTCATCAATACGAAAAATGCCGGCGGGGACTGGCTGTTCCACATCACGACCTGCTGCACCGGGACGGTCGAGGTTCCGGATATGGAGCACTACGACTGGAATTCGCTGGATTTTGACAGCATGAACCGGTTCGATATCCTTTCGCATAGGGATCTGGCCAAGAATATTCATGTTGTGTATGAGGAACAGGATACTGAGGCGGATGATCTGAGAGTCTAGCAGTTTACAGTCATATGTAAAATGCTGATATTTAGGAATCATTGGAGGTGAGGATATGAAGCAAATTATACCAGAAGAAGCAAGCCTTCTTGCTATTTGTAAACAACATGACATTGTCTTCGCTAAAGCAGTTGATATAGACTCACATAAAAAATCATTTATTGTTTTAGAACAAAGTATTGATGATTTTTTGTCTTTTTTAAAATCAATCAATTTTACTGTTCTGCTTTATACGTACTACTTTCATGACGTTAATGATTATCTTATTTCCGAAGTTTCGCTTACAACTGATGACTATGATTTGACCACTCTTAATCTCGAAGACATTAAACAAAAAATCTGTGATTATAATACTAAACTAAAAAATGATTCTAGATTTAAAGACCCATATTTGCTAGTGCTATGCGGAATGATGGAATATGGGCGTTGCTTTTGCATAGAAATAACTGACGATTGGATGAAAAGCATAGATGAATCGGGGGAAACTGTGTATGCATACGAAGAACCCTCCGATGCATTACACCTTCTAGTTTATCCATCAGAAGAAGACTATCTGAAACATGAGGATGAACAACTTGCACTTGCAATAGAGAAAGAAGAAAAGCTAAAAAAAGAAATATTTGAGTTCTTGGTTAGAGATCCGAAGTTTAGAATTTGCACTAATGCAAGTTTGAGAAGCCAGTACGCAACTTCATTTGTCGTGTATCAACCTACTATAGTTCAAAGAATACTAGAACTATACCCCAATAACTGGAGACGTAAAATACACTACTTTGTTGAAAGCGTCTGGAGGCTATACAAAGCCGGCGAAACAAAATACAATGATGGAATCAAAAATATTCTTTAAGGAGGAACCTGTCATGAAATTACTCGTTATCGGCTGTGGCGGTGTTGCTACCGTTGCCATTCACAAATGCTGCCAGAATCCCGTATTCACGGAGATCTGCATAGCATCCCGTACCGTCTCCAAGTGCGATGCACTGGCGGAAAAGCTGCGTCCCAAGACCAAAGCCATCCTTACCACGGCGACCGTGAATGCGGACAGCTTTGACTCGCTGACAGCCCTCATGAATGAATTCAAGCCGCACACTGTGCTCAATGTCGCACTCCCCTACCAGGATCTGACCATCATGGATGCCTGCCTTGCCTGCGGTGCCAACTACGTCGATACCGCCAACTATGAGGCAGAGGACACCGACGATCCTCAGTGGCGTGCCATCTACGAAAAGCGCTGCAAGGAAAAGGGCTTTACCGCCTACTTCGACTACTCCTGGCAGTGGGCTTATCAGGATAAATTCAAGGAAGCCGGCCTGACGGCGCTCCTCGGCACCGGCTTTGATCCGGGCGTGACCAGCGTTTATACCGCCTATGCCCTCAAGCACTATTTCGATGAGATTCACTACATCGACATTCTCGACTGCAACGGCGGCGACCACGGCTATCCGTTCGCCACGAACTTCAACCCGGAGATTAACCTGCGTGAAGTTTCCGCCAACGGCTCCTACTGGGAGGACGGTCATTGGGTGGAGACAAAGCCCATGGAGATCAAGCGGGAATACCATTTCGACGGTGTCGGCATGAAGGACATGTACCTGCTGCATCATGAGGAAATCGAGAGCCTTGCCAAGAATATCCCCGGTGTCAAGCGCATCCGCTTCTTCATGACCTTCGGCCAGAGCTATCTCATGCACATGAACTGCCTTCAGAATGTCGGCATGCTCGGCACAACGCCTGTGGAATTTGAAGGCCACGAGATCGTCCCGATCAAATTCCTGAAGGCACTGCTCCCGGATCCGGCGTCCCTTGGCCCGAGAACCGTCGGCAAGACGAATATCGGCTGCATCTTCACCGGCATCAAGGACGGCAAGGAGAAGTCCGTCTATATTTACAACATCTGCGATCATCAGGAATGCTACAAGGAGACCGGCGCACAGGCTGTTTCCTACACGACCGGCGTTCCGGCCATGATCGGCACAGCGCTTGTGGCATCCGGTGTCTGGAGCGGCGCAGGCGTGTATAATGTCGAGGAATTCGATCCCGATCCGTATATGGATATGCTGAACCAGTATGGCCTGCCGTGGATTGTGGATGAGAACCCGACGCTCGTTGACTGAATTACCGACATCTGCTCCCCCGCTCCGGGGGAGTTCTGTCTATAGAGAGGAGCTTATCATGGCCGATATGACACCTGTTACAGAATTTGCCTCTGCTCTGCGCAGCAGCATGCAGCAATCAATTGTCGGGAAAGACGATGTCCTTGACCGGGTCATTGCAGCGCTGCTTGCCGGCGGGCATATCCTGCTCGATGACATCCCCGGTACCGGCAAAACCACACTTGCAAGGGCGCTCGCTGCGAGCCTTGGACTTCAGACCCGACGCATCCAGTTCACGCCTGACCTGCTGCCCTCGGACGTGACAGGCATTTACTTCTTTGACCAGAAAGGCGGAGATTTCGTTTTCCGTCCCGGCGCTGTGTTCACCAATATTCTCTTGGCAGACGAAATCAACCGCACCACTCCCCGCACCCAATCGGCACTGCTCGAATGTATGGAGGAGCACCAGGTTACAATTGACGGGAACACACATGTCCTTGCAGAGCCGTTCTTCGTGATTGCTACGCAGAACCCGGTAGAGACTTCCGGTACTTATCCCCTTCCGGAAGCTCAGCTTGACCGGTTCCTGCTCTGCCTGCATCTGGGATACCCGGCGCATGATGCCGAGAAGGAGATTCTGCTCGGCGCCAGCCGTCCCGTAACACAGGCCGTCTGCACAGCGCAGCAGCTTGCCAGAGCAAGAGCGGTCTGTGAGCAGGTTCATGTATCGGATGCAATGCTTGAGTATCTTCTGGCGATTGCGGAAAAGACACGGAAGGATCGGACGGTTCAGGTCGGTTTGTCCATCCGTGGTGTGCAGGCAATCCAGAAAACCGCAAAGGCATGGGCTGCCATCCAGGGACGTGATTTTGTTATTCCGGAGGACGTAATGGCTGTTGCCCCGGAGGTCATGGCGCACAGGCTGATTATGAAGGGCGGAGCCTCGCTCCAGAAACTCGACTTCCGGCATGAGGCAGCGCTCCGCATGCTTGAAGAAACAGATGTACCCATTGAACCATGAAGATTTTTTTAGGCTGTCTGCTCCTGTTCTTTGCGTTATATGCGGTGCAGCTCATCCTCTACACACGCTTCGGATTGCAGCACATTCATTACCGCTGCTATTTTGACAGGGAGGAGGCCACGGAAGGCGATACACTCGATCTGATCGAGGTGATTGAGAACAATGGTTTGCTGCCGCTTCCCTGGCTCAAATCGGAATATGCAGTACCCAAGTATCTGTCCTTTGCCGGGACGCATTCGGTTGTAACAGGTGAGACACGGTTTGTATCAAGCCTTTTCTATCTGCGGCCCTACAGCCGGATTGAACGGCGCTGGCATATTCTCTGCACAAGACGTGGGGAGTTTTCGATCGGAAGTGTCCGTCTGATGACGTCTGATCTGCTCGGAACATCGAGAATTTCCACACCGGCTGACGATCTCGGAGAGCCTCTGACGGTGCTGCCTGCCTGCGAGGATGTGGACTTTGACCTTTCATCCCCTCAGATGCAGTTTGGTGAACAGACTGCGCCACGCAGTCTGCTGACAGACCCGATCACTGTCAGCGGCATCCGGCCTTACTCCGGACAGGAGGCAATGCGCCGCATGGACTGGAAAACAAGCGCCCGTACTGGGCAGCTCATGGTCAGAACTGAGGAGCATGTGCAGGAACGGCGCATCTGCATCTGCTTTACGGCACAGGTCGAGGAATTCGGACGCCGCTTTGCAAGCGAGGAGACCGCCGAGCGCACCATCAGAATGGCGGCAGGTCTGTTCCGGCTGCTGACGGAGCGGGGAGAGCAGTTTTCTGTCCAGAGCAACTGCACCATTCACGGAGAGCGTATGGCGACTGATCCGGGATGTTCACCGGGTTACTATCATCAGCTTCTCCGGCAGCTTGCAGCGCTGGAAATACTGCCGGAGGAAACGCTGAGCAATGCTGTGGAGATTCCGCCGGATGCGCAGGTGATCGTGCTTGCGCCCTACGAAAGCGAGGATGTACGGCGTATCCGTGAACGCTACCCGACTGCCGAAGTCATCACCGTTTAGAAAAGGAGGTGCGGCGATGTCACGGAATAAGCCTTCTCAACTGCTGGCCGGGAGCTGCATCATGCTCGCAGTATTTCCGTTGTGGTATTGGTTTTCCGCATGGGTCAACCAGCCTTTCTGGGTGCCCTATGCTCTGACTGGCGGCAGTCTTGCGCTGGGCTGTATTGCCTGGCTGCACCGGCGCTATGGTTTTCCGCTGGAAAAACGCTCACTTCTGCTTGCCGGAATCCTTGCACGGCTTGTCTGCATCGTATTCGGATGCAGCGCATGGTTTATGGCTCATTACAGACTGCCCACTTCTGGCAGCATTGTCTGCGGCGTACTTACTGGCGGCATCTACCTGATTGCCTGGGAAATATTTCGTTTTCCACCGGACAGCCTGTTGTCGGCGTATGCATTTATCCTGATGAGCGCAGCATGGTTTGTAGGGCTTCTGTTGTGTGTATTGCAGGGCAGCACGCCGATTCCGGGCTACGTTTTCCTGACCCTTGCCGCATCAGCGGGGATTTTTACAGCAGCACACAGCATCCTGAAACTCCGGAATACAACGGAAGGGCGGGATGTTCCCAGCGGATTCTATGGTTATAACGCCCTGCTGCTTGGCGGATTTCTTGTGATAAGCGGTGCTGTACTGCTTGGTGGCAATCAGCTTGTGCTCCACATCGGAAGGCTTCTGGCGCAGTTCATAGATTACCTGAAGCGCCTTGCACAATGGGTGACAGCCCTGATGCTGCAAGGAGAATTATATGCATTCGAAGATGACCAGGAACAGAGCGGCGAGGCGATCCAGAGCGGCCCTGTATGGCTTGGATACGCAATTGAAGGCATTGTACTGCTGATCGTTTTGGTGCTTTTGTGGCGGTTTCGCCGGGAATTCTGGGATTTCCTGAAACAGATTCTCGGCAGTGTCATGCATACGCTGCGGCATCTGGTTGCACTGAAGGCATCAGACCCTGCCCCGGAGGAGCATCCGGAATACACAGACAGTGTCGAGCTGCTCACAATACAGCGCACTTCACTGAAACGGAAGCCCAACCCTCTGCGTGAGGCTCGGAAACGCTACCGCCGGACAAAAGAACCACGCCAGAAATTCCGTGCCGGGTATGCAGTCTGGCTTCTCGAAATCAAAGCCAGGGGTGCAGAGTTTCCGGGCAGTGCAGTGCCAGACCGTATTCTTGAAGCATCCGGCGGTATTCCTGACCCAGTCCGGACGGCAGAAATGACCTCGCTCTATTACCGGATTCGATACGGAACCTACACGCCCTCCCCTGCTGAACTGCAACTGCTGGACAGCGTTCTGAAGGAGCTGCGGTAAAGGTGCTAAGGAAGCCTTTAGTTGTTGGCATTGGTTGGGGGACGCTCCACAATGCGCCAGCACCAGAAAAAGGCTTTAGGCAACACCGCACAAAGCCCGCCTGACGGCTTGGCGGCGCATCTGCTTGCATCTTTTCCGTCATCTTGCACAGAAATTCCTTGCTGGGCGCCAGCCCAGCGGCGTCATTTCTATACAATCTGACGAAAAATCTGGCTGCACATCTG